>CAZFAW010000139.1:0-7072 GCA_964517015.1 uncultured Chryseobacterium sp. | reverse complement strand
TGCACCTCGACGAACATTGCGAGGATGATCCACTGGACCGTGCCGCCTTCGTCTTCAGCGAACTGGGCATGCACCGCACCCGGCAGCGCAACGGCGCACTGCTCTACGTGAACGTGACCGACCGCCGCGTGGCCGTGATCGGCGACGCCGGCATCCACCAACTGGTGGGTCAGCACTTCTGGGACGACGTGCTGGAACTGGTGAAGCTCCATTTCATCGGCGGGCGCTACACCGAAGGGTTGATCGCGGGCGTCGAACGGATCGGGGCGAAGCTGCAGCAGCACTTCCCCTGGCAGCACGACGATCGCAACGAACTGAGCAACGCCGTGAGCGTGCACCGATGAACCGCCTGCGCATCCTCGTTCCGCTCTGCGCCATGGGCATCGCGCTCGCTGCGCACGCGGGCCTGCGCGAGTGCCTGCCCGCACCGCCCGCGGACCAGGGCCATCTCGTGTTCCAGTACACCCCGTTCCTCTCCGAGCAGGACGTACGGCGGTTGGATGCCAAGCTCGTGGCGTTCGCTCGCGAAAGCAGCAACCAGATCGCAGTGATCGTGCTTGATACGTTGTGCGGCGATGAGCCGTACGCCGTGGCCCACGAACTGATGCGCTGGTGGGGCATCGGCAAGGCCAAGCAGGATAACGGCGTGGTGGTGTTGGTGAAGCCCACCGGCGGGCCCGGTGAACGCAAGGTCTTCATCGCCACCGGCTACGGGCTCGAGGGCGCGATCCCCGATGCCATCTGCAATCGCATCGTGCAGAACGTGATCCTGCCCCGGTTCAAGGAAGGAAAGGCCTACGAGGGCCTCGATGCCGCCACGGACGACCTGATGAAGCTGGCCGTGGGCGAGTACAACGCGAAGAGCTACGGAAAGGAGTCGCCCTGGCCGATCGTGCTGTTCGTGCTGTTCATCCTGTTCGTGGTATTCGCGAGCGCCATGTCCCGCACCCGCCGCTATGCACGCACGAACAGCATGGACTTCTGGACCGCGTTCTGGCTCTTGAACCAGGCCAGCCGGAGCCACCGCGGAAGTTGGGGCGGGTTCACCGGCGGTGGCGGTTGGAGCGGTGGCGGAGGGGGCTTCGGCGGCTTCGGCGGAGGCAGCGGGGGCGGTGGCGGCGCGGGTGGAAGCTGGTGATCATGCACATGGCCCGCAACCCCATACGACCCCGAACCTTGCCACGTTCCACGAACGGAGCCTTCGATCATGAGCTACGGTAAGTGGATCGGTGGCGCGCTGGGTTGGGCCGGCGGCGGCCCGATCGGGGGCGTGATCGGCTTCGCGCTCGGCGCGTTGATCGATAACCTGAACGGCCCGGCGCCAGCGGAACCGCAGGCCCGCACCCATCGGCCCTACCAGCGGCCGCACGATACCACCGGGGGCGATGTGGCCATGAGCCTGGTGGTGCTCACCGCCGCCGTATTGAACGCCGACGGGCGCGTGACCCAGCGTGAACTGGACCACGTGCGCCGCTTCTTCGTGCAGCAATTCGGCGCCGCGCGCGCACAGGAACTGCTGCTGGTGCTGCGCGATGTGCTGAAGCGCGACATTCCCGTGGGCCAGGTATGCGAGCAGATCCGCCAGTACGCACCGCACCCGCTGCGCCTGCAACTGGTGCACTACCTGATCGGCGTGGCACAGGCCGATGGGCACACCCACGCCGCCGAGCGTGAGATGGTGCGCCGCATCGCGCACTACCTGGGTGTGAGCGAACAGGACCTGGAGAGCATGGGCGCCATGTTCCACCGCACCAACACCGAAAGTGCGTACACGATCCTGGAGGTGGAACCCAAGGCGAGCGACGAGGACGTGAAGGCCGCCTACCGCCGCATGGCCAAGAAGCACCACCCCGACAAGGTCTCGCACCTGGGCGAGGAATTCCAGAAGGCCGCCGCCGAGAAGTTCAAGAAGGTGCAGGACGCCTGGGAACGCGTGGCGCGCGAGCGGGGCATCAAGTAGTTCAGGTCATGGCGATCACGCGGGTCGCCGCCAACATGCAGGCACCGCTCCCCGCGCGGTTCGCCCTATGGCGTGCAGAGCACCGGAATGCCGGATCCGTTCAGCAGCAGGCGTTCCTTTTCCGCATCGGCGATCCACCGGTAATCGTCGCTGGCGCGTGCCATGATCGCGATGCAGGTGGCACTCGCATCGGCCGCGTAGCGGGCGGTCTGCTCCGCGAAGCCGATGGAGAAGGTCTTGCTGGGCTCGTTCACCTCTTGCACCACGATGCCGGCCGCGCGCAGGTGCTCCAGCATCAGCAACTTGTTCTTCAGCAGCTGATCGCTGGGCTGTTCTCCGGGGCGCATCACCTGGTACACGTGCACTTCGCTGCCGAACGACCGGGCCAGGGCCGTTACCGCGTCCAGCAACGAGCGGATGTCCTCGTGCCCCGCCACCGGCATCACGATGCGCTGGAAGTCGGGGTCCACGGGGGTCTTGTCCTGCACCACCAACGAGGGTACGGGCACTTTGCGCACCAGTTTCAGGATATCCGCCCCGAAGAGCGACTGCCGCAGGCCGCGCGCGCCGTGGGTGCCCACCACCATGAGGGCGTGGCCTTGCGCGGCCTCCTGGGCGATCTCCTTCATGAAGTCGCCCACACGGTCGATCGTGCGAACCGCCGCGATGCCCTTGAGGCGTTCTTCCGCGTGGTTCAACAGGCCCTTGGCGTTCATCACCGCATCGCTCTTGCGCGCCTGGTCCTTGTCAAGCACGTGCAGCACGGTGACCGATGCCCCTTGGTGGGCGGCGATCAACGCGGCGATGCTCTTGGCGGCGTCGGCCGCGGGCGTGAAATCGGTGGGGCAGAGGATATCGTTCATCAGCGCGCGGGATGCACCGGCGAAGGTAGCGGTGGCCGTGGGTCGGGCACCGGGCGCGCCCCGGCGGGGCGTTCGGCTTGGATCACGCGGATGGCCGCTTTGTGGCGCGTGCCCGGCCCGGCCCGGAACAGCCCGACCGCCCTACCTTGCCGCACTTCGACCATGCGCACCCTAACGACCTTCGCCGCCGCTGCCGCGTTCCTCGCGGCCTCGGCCCAGTTGAACATGACGCAGCTCGGGCACCTGGACTACCAGGCCCTGCGCAACACCGACCTCAGCAACATCTGGGGCTACACCGATGAATTCGGCAACGAGTACGCACTTGTGGGCGTGAACGGGAGCGGGGGCAACACCGGTGGCCTGAGCGTGGTGGACGTGACCGATCCGGCCAACCCGCAGGAAGTGGCCTTCGTGGCCGCGCCCACCAGCATCTGGCGGGAGATCAAGACCTACGGCGATCACGCGTACATCACCACCGAAGCCTCCCTGGGCCTGCTGATCGTGGACCTGAGCCCCCTGCCCGGCAGCACCAGCCTGCCCAGCACCGTGTTCCAGGGCGTGGGGTGGGACACCTCGCACTCGCTCTTCATCGACGAGAACGGCCGGCTCTACCTGAACGGCAGCAACCGCGGCAACGGCGGTGTGATCATGTACGACCTGACCGTGGACCCGATGGCCCCCGTGGAGGTGGGTTCCTACGACCCCTGGTACTGCCACGATTGTTTCGCCCGCGGCGACACCTTGTACGCCGCGCACATCTACGACGGCTTCTTCAGCATGGTGGACGTGAGCGATCCGGCGAACCCCGTATTGCTCGGCACGCAAAGCACGCCGAACACCTTCAGCCACAACGTTTGGCTGGACGATACCGGCGACCACCTCTTCACCACCGATGAAGTGAGCGGTGCCTTCGTGGGCGCGTACGACGTGAGCGACCCCGGCGACATCCTCTTCCAGGACAAGTTGCAGAGCGATCCGGGGTCCGGCACCATTCCGCACAACACATACTGGTTGAACGATTTCCTGGTGACCAGTTATTACACGTACGGCGTCACCGTGTACGACGCCACCTATCCCCATCACCTGGTCGAAACGGCACACTTCGATACGTACCCGGGCAGTGGCGATGGCTTCAACGGCGCCTGGGGCGTCTACCCTTTCGCGCCGAGCGGGAACCTTTTCGTCAGCGACATCAACACGGGCCTCTGGATCCTGGCCCCCGACTATGTGCACGCCTGCTGGCTCGAAGGGAACGTGACCAATTCGATCACCTCCGCGCCGGTGAACGCCGCCACGATCACCGTGCTGGGCCCCTCCCTCACGGCCACCACGGGCTTCGATGGTCACTTCGCTACGGGTACGGCCACCGCCGGCACCTACGACGTGCTGTTCGAGGCCGTCGGGTACTTCCCCCAGACGATCACAGGGGTGCTGTTGCAGAACGGTGTGCTCACGATCCAGGACGCGGCGCTGGTTCCCATGGTGCCCTTCAATTACGGCGGACAAGTGGTGAATGCAGGCGATGGCACGGGCGTGCCGGGCGCTTTCGTTTCCCTGGCCGGAACGGATACCACCTACACCACCCAGGCGAATGCCAGCGGCAACTTCACTTTCACCAACATCTTCGCGGGCACCTACACCGCCACCGCCGGTCAATGGGGCTGGATCACGGACTGTTCCTTCAGCGGGAACATCGATCCGCTCTCTCCGCCGCTCGTGATCACCTTGAACGAAGGGTGGTACGACGACTTCACGTTCGACTACAGCTGGGTGACGGGTACCACCGCCACCACGGGGGCATGGGTACGTGAAGAGCCCATCGGCACTACTTCGGGCGGCGATCCGTGCAATCCGGAACTGGATGTGGACGCCGATTGCGGCGATCGTGCGTACGTGACCGGCAATGGCGGAGGAGGTGCGGGCGACGACGATGTGGACGACGGCTACACCCGGCTTACCTCGCCGGTCTTCGACCTGAGCGGTTACTTGGATCCGTATGTCGAATGTGCCTACTGGTTCTACAACGGCGGCGGTTTCGGCTCCCCGAACGATGTGCTCACGCTCTCGCTCGCGAACGGCTCCGATACGGTTGCCATGGCCACGCTCGATGTGAACACGGCCACGCTCTCGGAATGGACCGCGGTGAGCGCGCGCGTGCTGGACCTGCTGCCGGCCACACCGACCATGCGATTGATCGTGCGCACCGCCGACGACACACCGGGGCACCTGGTGGAAGCGGGCCTGGACCATTTCCGTGTACGCGAGAACTGGTCGGAATCGATCGCCGAGACGGGTGATGCCGCCCAAGCCACCGTGCTGCCGAACCCGAACAACGGCACCTTCATGCTGCGCGTGCCGTTCTCCGGGGCGCAGGTGCGCGTGGTCGATGCGCAGGGCAGGGTCGTGCTCCAGCAGAAGGTATCCGGTTCCGAGGTTCGCTTCGTGCTCACCACGGCACCCGGTGTCTATGCCGCGCGCATCGAAGGCCCGGCAGGTCGCGTGCGCGTGGTCCGTTTCGTGGTGGAGCGGCCCTGATCAGCGGCGCGGGCCGTTGCCCGTGCAATTCTGCTCGATCAGGCGGTCGATGTCCTGCACGCCGCCCAGCAGCCGCGCCATGCGCAGATCTTCGCATGCCTTTTCCTTCTGGCCCAGTTCGGCGAGCAGGATCCCGTGGGTGCGCAGCGCGAAGGCGTTGCTGGGGTAGTAGCGCAGGCTGCGTTCCACGTTCTTCATCGCCTCGTCCTTCCGGCCCAGCATCATCAGGCTGAAGGCGCGATCGCTCAAGGCCACGGGTTCGTCCTTGTCGATCTCCAAGGCCTTGTCGTAGATCGCGAGCGCTTCCTTGTGCCGGCCGAGCATGGCCAGTTCGAACCCGCGGTTGGTCCAATGCGATACGTCCTTCGGGTCCAGTTCGCACAGGCGTTCGAGGATCGGGAGCGCTTCCGCATAGTGGCCGTTCGCATCGAGCAGGCGCGCCAGCGTGGCCATGCCGTCCTGTGTCATGGCCGTGGTGTCGATGCCTTGTCGCAGGTCTTCGAGCGCTTCCTCGTTGCGGCCCACTTCCGCCAGTGCTTCACCGCGGCACACCAGGGTCTTGGCGCGCAACGGTCCCGTGGCGCCGTGTCGCAGTGCGCTGTCGCAATGGCGGATGGCGCGCTGGTGGTCTTGCGAACGCAGCGCATAGATGGCACGTTGGTAATGTGCTTCGGGCAGGGTGCTGTCCAGTCGCAGGGCCGTTTCCACGTCGAGCAGATAACTGTCCAGGTGGTCCAACGCGTACAGCGCGCGTGCGCGCGCCACACGGGAGCGGGCATCGGGGCGTGCGCGCAGGGCCGCATCGTAACTGCCCAGTGCCTTTTGCGGATCGCCCTGTGCCAGCAGGCTGTCACCGTCCGCGATCAACCGGTCGGCATCCTGCGCGAGCGCGGGGGCCGACAAGACGCCCAGGGTGAAAAGGGCCAGCAGGATGCGCGGGAGCATTCCCGCCAAAGGTAGAAGAGCACGGCTGGCGGCCGCGCCCGGCCCGGAAAGCGGGCTCATTCCACCCAGGTGCGGGCGCTGGGTGTCACGTCCAGCGGGGCGAAGGCGCTGGCCTGGAACAGGAAGTGACCGGCCATGGCGATCATGGCCGCATTGTCCGTGCAATACGCGAAGGGCGGAACGTGCACGCGCCAGCCCGCCTGTGTACCCCGCTCGATCAGCCGCGCCCGCAGTGCACTGTTGGCCGACACGCCGCCGCTGATGGCCACTTCCCGGATGCCGTACCGTTCGGTGGCCTCTTCCAACCGGCGGAGCAGGATGTCGATGATGGTGCATTGGAGCGAAGCGCACAGGTCCGGCAATCCCTGTTCCACGAACCGGGGATCCTTTTCGGTGCCACGGCGCACCAGGTTCATGAAGGCGGTCTTCACCCCGCTGAAGCTCATGTCCAGGCCCTCCACCGAGGGGAAAGGAAGGCGGTATTTGTGTGGATCGCCGTGTGCGGCATGCCGGTCGATCAACGGGCCGCCGGGATAATCCAGCCCCAACACCTTCGCGCCCTTGTCGAACGCTTCGCCTGCGGCGTCGTCCAGGGTGGTGCCCACCACGTCCATGTCCAAAGGCGAACGCACCAGCACCAGCAGGGTGTGGCCGCCGCTCACGGTCAGGTTCAGGAAAGGGAATGCCGGTTGGGGCCGTGCGCTGCCATCGCGAATGAAGTGCGCCAGTACATGGGCGCGCAGGTGGTCCACGGCCAGCAAGGGAATGC
>CAZFAW010000138.1:0-7083 GCA_964517015.1 uncultured Chryseobacterium sp. | reverse complement strand
ACGAGAGCCACAGTACCGGGTCGCTGGTGTTCGGTACCGACGGAACCCTGCTTGCCAGCATGGGCGACGGGGCCAGCTATAATGTGGTGGACGTGGGGAGCTCCGCCGATACCTATTACGCGCAGGCGTTGACGGATGGGATCATCCGGGCTGCGGAGAACGTGGGTGCCATGCGTTCGCAGATGGTGAACAGTTTCAGTGGCAAAGTGATCCGGATCGATCCCTCCACAGGCGATGGGATCCCGAGCAATCCGTTCTACGATGGCGCCGCACCCCGGAGCGCCAAAAGCCGCATGTGGGCCATGGGCCTGCGCAATCCGTATCGCATGTGCGTGCGCCCGGGTACGGGAAACACCGATCCGGCCGCCGGTGATCCAGGCACGCTTTACATCGGCGATGTAGGGTGGAACAGCTGGGAGGACCTGAACGTGTGCTACGAAGGGGGCATGAACTTCGGCTGGCCGCTCTACGAGGGCATGGAACCCAATTCGGGGTACCAAGCACCGGCGGTGTACAACCAGGACGAGCCGAACCCGCTTTACGATGGGGTGAATTGCACGCAGCAGTACTTCCAGTTCAAGGACTTGCTGAAGCAGGACAGCCCCGTTCACCTGAACCAACACCCGAACCCGTGCAATGCCTCGGTGCAGATCCCCAATGGGATCCACAAGTTCTTCCACAGCCGGCCTGCGATCGACTGGCACCACGGTGCGGAACAGAGCAGGTGCGGTTCCTTCAGCGGGAACACCGCCACCACGTGGGACCTGGATGCCGTGGGATCGCCCGTTCCGGGCCCGCGTTTCGGGGGCAACGCGTCGCTGGGGGGCATGTGGGTGGCGGGGAGCAACCTGCCCGCCGGATACCAGAACGTCTACTTCCACGCGGATTACGTGGCCGGCTGGATCCGCAAAATGACCTTCGACTCGAACGATCAGCCTACCCAGGTCTTCGACTTCGCCAGTGCACTGGCACCGATCACCTGGATCGGTTGCGGCCCCGACGGCTGCATCACGTACATCGATTACCTGAGCAATGCGGTACGTCGCATCTGTCCCACGGGAAGCGTGAACCTTCCGCCCACCGCGATCGCGCAGCAATCCGCCCAATACGGCCCCTCTCCGCTGAGCGTGACCTTCACCGGAAGCGGCAGCACGGATCCCGAAGGCGGTCCGTTGACCTACTCCTGGAACTTCGGCGATGGCTCGCCCGTGAGCACCCTGGCCAACCCCACCCACTTGTTCAGCGGCGCCGGCGTCCTAACAAGGACCGTGACCCTGACCGTGACGGACAATGCACTGCAGACCAACCAAGCCACGCTCATCGTCAGCCTGAACAACACGCCGCCGACGGTCGACATCAACAGCTTCGCGGACGGATCCTACTATCCCGTGGGCGTGGATACGGTGCTTTCGCTCCAGGCCGCTGTGACGGATGCGGAGCATTCGCCCGCCCAGCTCACCTATGCGTGGCGCACCATCTTCCATCATAACACGCACGTGCACCCCGAAGGCATCGACCCAACTCCAAGCACCTCCACGGTGATCAGTGGCGCGGGTTGCGACGGCGAGACGTACTACTACGAGATCCGACTGACCGTGACCGATGCCGGCGGGTTGAGCACCACGGACGTGCAATACATGTACCCGCGCTGCTACGTCATTCCGCCCACGGCATTGATCAACGCATCCGTGACGGCGGGCGAAGCGCCCTTGGCGGTGGTGTTCGATGGGTCGAACAGTTTCGATCCAGGCTCGATCACTGCGTACCAATGGAACTTCGGGGACGGGACCACGGCATCGGGCGCCTCGACGAGTCATGTGTTCAACGATGTGGGAGATCACCACGTGACCTTGACCGTGACCGACGACGACGGCCTGACCGCACAGGCGGAGGTGGTGATCAATGTGCTGAGCTTCGACCCGCCGCAGTGCGTTGGCGCAGTGGGCAGCATCCTGCGCGAGTACTGGCTCGGGATCTCCGGTTCATCCGTGATCGATCTTACCAGCAGCCCGAACTATCCGAACTCGCCGAGCGGCAGTTCGTTCCCCACGAGCTTCACAAGTCCCAACGGGTTCGACAATTTTTTCGGAACACGCATGCGCGGCTACATCATCGCCCCGGAAGACGGCCTCTACACGTTCGTAGCCACCAGTGATGATGCGTCGGCGTTCTACCTCAGCCTGAACGCCGATCCGCAGTACAAACGGGTGGTGTGCAGCGTGCCGGGATACACCGGTGTGGGTGAATTCAACAAGTACCCCGAACAGACCAGTGCCCAGATCCAACTGAAGGCCGGTAAGTACTACTACGCGGAGATGTTGCACAAGGAAGGGGCCGGTGGCGACTTCTGTACCGTTTCGTGGAAACGCCCCTCGAATTCGACCACCACCACCATTGCAGGCACCTACCTGGCCCGGTGGAGCGACTGCCCACCGAGCGTGACCGTACGCGCCGCCTTGCAAGGCCCGTACGACGGGAACACCGGTTTGATGAAGGACGACCTGCGCAGCGCGGGCCTTGTTCCCACGGGAGAACCGTTCAGTGCGCTCGGGTTCACCCACGCGGGCGGCGGTGGAGGGGAAACGGTCCCTGCCGCAACCCTCACCACCACCGGTCCGAACGCGATCGTGGATTGGGTGCTGGTGGAGGTCCGCAACAAGAACAACCCCGCGCAGATCCTGGCCACGCGCAGCGCGCTGTTGCAACGCGATGGCGATGTGGTGGGCACGAACGGTTACCCGCGGTTGCTGTTCCCCGCGCTTTCGGCGGACAATTACTACGTGGCCATCCGACACCGGAACCACCTGGGTGCAATGACGGCCTCCAGTACGGCCTTGAGCAAGGACGAGAAAGGCATCGACTTCACCCTTGGCACCACGGCCACGTATGGAACGGATGCCCGCAAGCCGTTCGCGACCGGGAAATTCGGATTGTGGGCGGGCAACGCGGTGCGCGATAACGCGGTGAAGTACACCAACACGAACAACGATCGCGATCCGATCCTCGTGGCTATCGGCGGATCCGTGCCCACCAACACCATGGCCGGTTATCTCATGACCGATGTGAACCTGGACGGCACCACCAAGTACACGGGGGTGAACAACGACCGCGACCTGATCCTGCAGAACATCGGCGGCGTGGTGCCCACCAACACCCGCACGGAGCAGCTACCGTAAGGCGCGCCCCTTGCTGAGCAAGTAGGCTCGCACGCCCTCGCCGCGTCGTTCCGCGAGCACGGCGTTCAGGACGGCTTTGGTGGTGGGATCGAGCACGCTCGACGCCTTCTTATCGTGTGTGCGCCGGATGTAGCGCCTGCCGGTGGTGGTCATCTGTATGTGATGGATGCGAATGTGCACGCACCGGATCGCCTGGGACCATCCCCCGATCGCGGTGATCGGATGGGAAGGATCCCACGATCCCCGGTTGGATCGCGGCCGTTGTTCGTGGTGCGGAGGACCTTCCCACAGGAGTCGCCATGCGGGGTCAGCGTGCTCTCGGATCCAACCGCCGCAGCTCGATGCGGATCCCTTCTTCCGCCTGGATCACCTGGTATCGCTGCAGCCTCTCCATGGCGGGCGGGTGCGTCACGTTCCCTTCCGGATCGAAACGACTGCCGTGGCTGTTACAAGCCAGGCCGTTGCCCGCAACCACCAGCGGCTGGTCCTGGTGGGTGCAACGCATCAACAAGGCGTGCCACCCATCCCCGGCTTCACGGACCAGGTAAAGGTCATCACGGAGGGTCTTCACGCGCACGATCGCGTTCCCTTGCAGAGGTAGCAGCGATCGAGGAATGCGCACCGTGCCCTCCGGATCGCACACCGCATGGACCATGGTCAAGGATGCGCATCCTTCGGCCCCGACGACCAGCGGGAGGGCCAGGGCCCAGGCACAACCGGCACCGCAGTGTTGGAGGAAGCGGCGGCGGTCCATGGTCAGAAGCTGTATCCGAGCCCCACGTTCACGTAGCTGTTGGTGCGATGGAACGGCGTGGAAGCGGGGTAGGGGGTGATGTAGAGCGCGGGGTTCGGAACGCCGGTACGGTCCACGGTCACATCGCCCTTGATCACCACGCCGCCGGCGGGTCGGTACGTGATCCCCGTCGTGATCCGGTCGATCACGTTCGTTCCTGTGGAAATGCCGTTCGATGGAAGCGAAGCCTCAAGGTCGAGGTGCTCCGCACGTGCGAACACCCGCAGTTCACGCTGCGCATCGCGATGGGCGACCTCCATCAGGTCCACGGCCGCCTCCACATAGCCACCGGCCATGGCCTCAGGGGTGTTGTTCGCATAGGCGCGGTTGATCGCATCGGCCTCCGGAACGCGGATCCCCACGATCAACGCGCGGGCCGAGAACCATCGCGCATTGTATTGAGCATCGGCCTCGGCCATTCCGATCGGGGTGCCGAACGGGCCCGAAGCGAGTTGAAGGCTGTCGGCGGTCCTGGGCGCCAATCCTGCGGACCCGCCGTAGTAGCCCGACGCCTGGATCCGGAACGGACCCGTATATTCCAGCAACGACCCCGTGATCGCGAGGTTCGCTGCCGAAGCACCCGAGCCCTCCGCACGACCGCCCCGAATGCCGCTCCCGTTCTCGAAGTGCGCCGAGGAAAGCCCGTTCACGATGCCCAGCGACCAGTTCAACCCACCCCATCCGCGCGCCGTTCCATACACACAGGCGCCCATTTCACGCCACACCGAAGGGATCAGCAAGCGTTCGGTGAGCGGTCGGTCGTTCCCATCGAAGGTGGTGGGCAGGTGGTTCTCGTTCATGATCCCGATCCTTGGGATCAACAAGCCGGCCAGTACGTAGAGGTCGCGGTCGATATCGAACTTCAGGACCAGTTGCTCGATCGCGAATTCGCCGCTGCTGCCCTCCTCGCTGCTCACCTTGGCGTTCTCCACTTCGAATTCGCTGAACAAGCTGATGCGCCGGTTGAACCGGTGGCCTACGTACAGCACGGCGCGTGGCACACCCGCTTCCGCCGTGCGTGTTTGCACGTGGTGCGCATAGCGCAGTTCGCCGTAGCCGCTCAGCACGGTGGCCACGTCGCGCTGGATCAGTCCTGCGCTCAGTGAATCCTCGGGGGTGAGCACCTGGCCATGCAGTCCGGTGCAGGACACGATGCACGTGGCCGCGAGCATCCGTGCGGTTCTGGAGAGTGGATCCATGTTCATGGTGGGCGGCAAAAGTCACGTCGCCGTCTTCCGGTGCAAATACCACGATCGAGGGGATCGTGCGATCATGTGACAATTCCCTGACACGCGCCGTTCGCTCGGGTTCTCTCTTTGCACCATCCGATCCACGAACCGTATGCGCCTGTCGTTCACCAACCTGGTCCTCGCACTTCCCGCGCTGATCCATGCGCAGATCACCATAAGCACGGCACCGGGCTATGCCGATCAGGCCTGGTTCAAGTTGTCGGACGAGACCACCACGGCGCGCCCGCTCGCGGAATGGGACCTCGCTTTCGAGATCAATGGGGGGTTCTCCGCGGGTGTGCTCGTGAACACGGCGAAAGGCATGCGCTGTTACCAAAGCCCGTTCACCGTGGCGGATTGGAACGTGGTGGACACGGCCGGGATGGCCGCCGGGTGGCCCGTTCTCCACAACAGCGATACAGCCTGGGGCATCGGCGCGCTCGGCCACGGGATCAGCGGTGAATACGACCTGGGCTGGGGGCAGTACAACATGATCACCCATGTGGTGATGGGCGATAGCATCTACGTGCTCCAACTGGCCGACGGCTCGTGGAACAAACTCCGCATCGATGCGCTGGCAGGCGGGACCTACACGTTCACCTATGCGGGGTTGGATGGTTCGAACACGCACACGGGATCCCTGGACAAGGCCGATCACCCCGGTGTCGACTTCTGTTATTGGAGCATGACCACCCATGCCGCCATCGACCGCGAGCCGGCCGCTTCCGATTGGGACCTGCTGTTCACGAAGTACGTGACCGACATCGGCATGTGGTACGGCGTCACGGGTGTTCTCCAGAACAAGAACGTCCAGGTGCTGCAGGTGAACGGACTTCCGCCGGAAGAAGCGGCCTACACGTTCGACCAGCCACTGGCCACGGGGATCAACACCATCGGCTACGACTGGAAGTACTACGACATGGGCGCTTCGGCCTACGTGATCGACGATTCGCTCACCTACTTCGTGAAGGACGTTCCCGGCAACATCTGGAAGCTCGTGTTCACCGGGTTCGGTGGGGGAACCACTGGCGACATCACCTTCACCAAGGAAGCAGTGAGCGCGCTCGGGCTTGCGAATGACAACGAACCACAACACAGGCTGCTGTCCGCGTTCCCGGATCCCGTGACCGATGGCCAGGTGACCCTGGTGCTTGACGGGCCTTCCGGCAACGGCATCCTCGAGCTTTTCGACGGAGGTGGTCGATCGGTGTTGCAACGATCCATTGGTCACGGCGAAGGGCTCGATCGCTCCATGCTCGATGTGCGCACCCTGGAACCCGGGCTGTACACCGTGCAGTACCGTCAAGATGGAACGGCTTCTGCGATTCGGCTGGCCATCCAGTGAACCGCCAGTGGAACGCGCCCCTGCACTGTTCGCCGCCGCGCTTGCGGCGGCCGGTGTGCACGCACAGGTCGACTTGCACGTGATCGACGCCGCGGATCGCACGCCGATCCCCTTCGCGCCGGTCTCCTGGACCATCGTGGGCGACGCACACAAGTTCGCCCGACCCTGCGATGCGGACGGAACGCTGCACCTGGACGTGAACACTGCCGACCTCCAACGCGGAGTGGTGGTATCCGCGACGTTCCTGGGCTATGGAACGCGCACCGATACCCTGCACAACGCGGGATCCGCCGTTCTGGCCTTGCATGCGCGCGCGTTCGCCTTGAACGCCATGGTGGTGACCGGTCAATATGTGCCCACGGACCCCGGGCGCGCCGTGCATCGCGTGCGTACGATCGAGGCCGATCGCGTTGAGCGCATGGCGGCCAACAGCCTTGGCGATGTCCTCCGCCAGGAACTCGGCATGCGCATGACGCAGGACAACGTCCTGGGAACCTCCGTGCGCATGCAGGGGTTGGGCGGCGAGAACGTGAAAGTGCT
>CAZFAW010000137.1:4396-7085 GCA_964517015.1 uncultured Chryseobacterium sp. | reverse complement strand
CGCGCGCGTTCCTTCTCCATGTAGGCGCCGCGCACCAGCTTCACGCCGTAGTGGTAGCCGGCCTGTTGTGCGCGCGCAACAGCCTCCTTCAGGAACCGGAGCCGGTCGTGCCGGTAGAGCTGAACCGTGTTGAACACGATCGCGCGCTCGCGGTTGCAGCGCGCCATGGCCTGTTCCACCAGCGCATCGATCGCGGGTTGCAGCCAGCTTTCCTCGGCGTCCACCAGCACGGGTACACCGGCATGGTGCGCGGCATCGCAGATGCGGCCGAAGCGCGCCTGCACCAGGGTCCATTCGCGGCGCTGCTCGGGATCCGGATCGCGGCCGGCGCTCACGGCCTCCAGCAGGGCCACGGGCGAAATGCCGCTCGGCTTGAACACGGCGAACGCGAGGAAGCCGCGACCCTTCGCCTGCTCGACCGTGGCGATGATCTCCGCGCACGTGTGGTCCAGGGTGGCATCGTCTTCCTGGCCCTCCACGCTGTAGTCCAGGATGCTGTTCACGCGCGCATGGGCCAGTCGCTCCGCGGTGCGCAGTCCTTCGGCCCGGTTCTCCCCGCCGCAGAACTGCCGGAAGATCGTGGCCTTGATGGCGCCCTTCACCGGGAGGCGCAGCCACAGCGCGGCCTTGGTCAGGGCGGCACCCACATCGCTCAAGGTCTTGTTGCCGATCACCCGGAAGAGCAGTTCCGCCCGGCGCAGGTCGGCATCGCTCAAGTGCGCGAAGGCCGTGCGGGTATCGCTGAGGTCGGGCATTTGGCGCGGTGCTGCGGGGGGAGCGCCGGCGGTGGGCGGGGTCTCGGGCACGGCCATCGTTCGGTGCGAGTTCGTTCCTTTGGTCGGGACCGCGAAAGGCGGCCGAAAGTAGCCAATGACGCCGCCGCGCAAGGAAACCGTGCTCATCGACGCGGGCCACCACCCCGTGGTGACCGGGCGCGATGCGCTGCGCGAACTGGAGCACACCTTGCGGCACGACGAACCTCCCGGTGCGCGCTTCATCCTGGGCGACGAGAACACCTTGCGCCACTGCCTGCCCGAACTGCTGGCGCGCGTGCCCGCGCTGAGCGATGCCCCCACCATCGAAGTGCGGCCCGGCGAAAGGAGCAAGGACCTGGAGGTCTGCCGGGGGATCTGGGGTTTCCTGGCGCGGCACGAGGCGGATCGCGACGCCGTGCTGATCACCCTGGGCGGCGGCGTGGTGAGCGACCTCGGCGGTTTCGTGGCGGCCACCTTCAAGCGCGGCATTCGCGTGATCCATGTGCCCACCTCGCTCATGGGCATGGTCGACGCGGCCATCGGCGGCAAGGCGGGCGTGGACCTGGACGGGGTGAAGAACCTGGTGGGTGCGTTCCACGACCCGGTGGCCGTGTTCGTGCACGTGCCCTTCCTGCGTACGCTGGGCAAGCGCGAACTCATGAACGGCCTGGCGGAGATGATCAAGCACGCCCTGATCCACGACCGCGCCCAGTGGGAGGCCATCCGCACCGCACCCCTGCACGATCTGGGTGCGCTCGACGCCCTGATCCAGGGCAGCGTGGCGATCAAGGCGGCGATCGTGAAGGAGGATCCCCGCGAGGGCGGCCTGCGGAAAGCCCTGAACTTCGGGCACACCATCGGGCATGCGCTCGAGGCCATGTCGTGGGAAAGCCCGCAGCGCGTGCTCTTGCACGGCGAAGCGGTGGCCATCGGCATGGTGTGCGAAGGCTGGCTGGCATGGCGCCTGGGCCACCTGCCGCGCGAGGATTTCGATGGACTGGAGGAACACCTGCTCTCGCTCTTCAAGCCCTATGGCGTGGCGCACAGCGATCACCACCGGCTGGTCGCCTTGATGCGCAACGACAAGAAGAACCGCGAAGGCAGCATGCGCTTCACCCTGTTGGAACGGATCGGCAAGGCGGTGATCGACGTTCCGGTAACGGCGGCGCAGGTGAAGGACGCGCTGGACCATTACCGCGAACGCGTGGCCACGATCGCCCAAGGCACTTCGCCCGCGGAATGACCAGCATCTCCGTTCGCCGGCCCAAGGCACCGATCCGCGCGGTGATCGACCTGCCCCGGAGCAAGAGCATCAGCAACCGTGCATTGATCTGCGCCGCCTTGGCTGGCGACCTTTCCTGCGTGAAGGATCTGTCGCATGCGGACGATACACGGATCCTGCACGACCTCTTGACGGAACGGCCGCGTGTGATGCATTGCGGCCTCGGTGGCACCACCTTCCGTTTCCTGCTTGCATGGGCCGCCGTTCAGGAAGCGGAGGAGCACGTGATCACCGGAGATGCTCGCTTGCTTGAGCGCCCGCATGACGATCTGCTGCGCGCATTGCGCTCGCTCGGTGGGGACATCGAGCGCACGAACGAGGGCTATCGTGTGCGTGGACGGAAGTTGAAAGGAGGTGAAGTGGTCCTCGATTCACCGATCAGCAGCCAGTTCATCAGCGCGTTGATGATGATCGCACCGATGATGCGGGAGGGCCTGCGCATCGCATGGAAGGGGAGGAGGTTGTCGGAGCCCTATGTGCACATGACCGCGAAAGTGATGGCGCATTTCGGAGCGCAGGTCGACGAGCGTGTGGACCGGATCGTGATCGCACCGGGATCCTACCGCGCGAACGCGCTCACGGTCCCGCCGGACTGGAGCGCCGCAGCGTTCTGGTACGAGATCGCCATGCTTTCGCCGGGCGCCGTCATCGA
>CAZFAW010000137.1:0-4296 GCA_964517015.1 uncultured Chryseobacterium sp. | reverse complement strand
ATCGCCGCTCTGAAGCGGATGCGGGTCACCTCCGAACGGCTGGGCGAATGGATCCGGTTCACCGGAAAACCGGAGATCCCGGAGGCTCCGTTCGACCCCCGCGGCGATCATCGCATGGCCATGGCCCTTGCCCCGCTCGCGCTGGTCTGCGACGCGATCACCATCCTGGATCCGGATGTGGTGAGCAAGAGCTATCCGAAGTACTGGGAGGATCTGGATAGGGCGGGGTACAGGATCGGGCGTTCCTGAGCGAACAGAGTACATTCGGGGCAACCCCCTGCCCATGTCGCGTCGAACCGCCTACCTCCTGATCATCGCGCTGTTCGCTGTATCCTGTGCGCAACAGGGATCCGAGCCAGGTACTTACGGCCCGATGTCCGAGGGTGCGGAGGAGGATCAGGAGGGCCGTCGTGCATGGGATCTTGAACGGCTGATGGATCCCGCGACAGGAGCGATCCCGACCGACATCCGGCGCAAGGAGATCGCCTTCGCGAAGACGCTACCGAAACGCTCCGGTGCGAAAAGCCTGACATGGACCGCACGCGGGCCGGTGAACCGCGGCGGCCGCACCCGCGCCTTCGCCGTGGACCGTACGGACACACAACGCCTGCTGGCCGGCGGTGTCACCGGTGGCATGTGGTTGAGCGAGGACGCCGGGCTCACCTGGCAGAAGACCACCGCGCCCGGTGCCTTGCACAGTTCCAGTTGCATCACGCAGGACCCGCGCGCAGGGCACGACAGCACGTGGTACTACGGCAGCGGCGAGAACTATGGCGTGGTGAGCGGCACCAGCTTCAGCGCCTTGCTGCCGGGCGATGGGATCTTCAAGAGCACCGACCGCGGGCTCTCCTGGTCGTTGCTCCCTTCCACCGTTTCGGGCGATCCCCAGGTGTACACGCGCACCGGAAGCTTCAAGCAGGTGAACAGCATCGTGGTGGATCCCACGCGCAACGACAGCGACATCGTGCTCGCCGCCGTGTTCAACGGCATCTTCCGCAGCAACGACGGCGGTGCCACCTGGGCATCCGTGCTCGGGCTCGATACCGCAGCCAGCACGAGCACCTACACCGATCTGCGCGTCACCACCACCGGCGTGTACTACGCCGCGATCAGCAACGGTTCGCCTTCCGAAGGCTTGTGGCGAAGCAGCGATGGCCTGACCTGGACGGAGATCACCCCCACCGGTTGGAGCGCTTCGCCCGGGCGCGCCGTGCTGGCGATCGATCCCAGCGGACAGGATACCGTGTGGTTCTTCGCGAACACGCCATCGGTGGGCGTTCACGAACACTCGCTCTGGCGCTACACCTACCTGAGCGGCGATGGCAGCGGCGCCGGCGGAGCGTGGTCCAACCGCACCGCGCACCTGCCCAACGGCACCTGCACGGGCCTGTTCAACTTCGATTTCGGGTACATCAACAGCCAGGACGGCTACGACATGTGCATCGCCGTGGACCCCACCTTCAGCAACGTGGTCTTCATCGGCGGTACCAGCGTGTACCGCAGCACCGATGGTTGGACCAGTTCCTACGAATGGATCGGGGGGTACAAGTGCAACACGGTGGACCCGAAGGATTACGTGTGGCCCGACCACCACCCGGACCAGCACGGGTTGGTGTTCGATCCGCTCGATCCGGCACGGCTCTATTCGGTGAACGACGGCGGTGTGCACGTGACCTACGATGCCCTCGCCGACAGCGTGCTCTGGGACGAATTGAACCGCGGCTACACCACCTCGCAGTTCTATACCATACACCTGGAGGAAGGCGACGCGACGAACGACCTGCTGCTCGGCGGGCTACAGGACAATGGCATGTACGTGAGCCTGACCGCGGATCCCGCCGATGATTGGGCGCGGGTGCACCAGGACGATGGAGCCTATGGTGCGCTCCCCGCTGGCGTGCCGTTCATCCTCACCAGCAGCCAGCAAGGCCGGCTCTACAAGAAGACCGTCGATGCCGCATTCAACATCACCGGATTCGAGCGCATCGATCCGGTGGGAGGCACATCGAACTACAACTTCATCAATCCCTTCGTGCTCGATCCCACAGACAACGACCGCCTTTATTGGGTGAGCGGGAACAGGATCTGGCGCAACACCGGGCTCAGCGCGATCCCCATCACCAACAACTGGTACGACAAGGACACGCTGAACTGGGAGCAGGTGCCCGGGGCGCAGACCGTGGGCCTTCCGCGCATCAGCATCGTGGACCTGTCGCACGCCAGCGACCAGCGCCTGATGTTCGGCACCAGCACCACCGGCCGCATCTACCGCATGGACAGCCTGCTCGGCGCCACGCCCATGCGCACCGAGGTCACCGGTTCCTCCACCGTGGGCTGGCCCACCGGGTACGTGAGCTGCCTGGCCCCCAACGACCTGAACGCCGATGAGTGGATCGCCACCCAGAGCAACTACAACATCCGCAGCATCTGGCACACCACCGATGCCGGCGCCACCTGGCAGGACGTGAGCGGCAACCTGGAGGAATTCCCGGACGGCACGGGCAGCGGCCCCGCAGTGTTCTGGGCCTTGATCCACGCCACCTGGGGCGGCGAGGACGATCGGTACTTCGTGG
Organism: uncultured Chryseobacterium sp.; assembly: GCA_964517015.1. Classification (GTDB taxonomy): domain Bacteria; phylum Bacteroidota; class Bacteroidia; order Flavobacteriales_F; family PHOS-HE28; genus PHOS-HE28. Next base: position 1,723 of record CAZFAW010000137.1, on the reverse strand, counting down.
GCACCAGCACCGGGCTCTACAGCACCGACCTGCTCGATGGCGCCAACACGGTCTGGGAACAGGAGGGGGCTGCGACCATCGGCAATGTCCCGGTGAACATGATCGCCGCCCGCAACAGCGACGGCTTGATCGCAGTGGCCACCCACGGCAACGGGGTGTATTCCTCGCACCTCCCGGCCGCACCCTTCAGCGTGGCCGAGCATGCCGGTACGGGCGCCTTGCACCTGTGGCCCAACCCGGCCACCGCGGAACTGAACGTGGAACTGCCCATCGCCGATCGCGCATGCACCGTGGACATCGTGGATGCGGCGGGCCGCTCCACGCTGCGCACCACCGTGGGCCGCGGCACCGCACGCTGGACCTGGGACCTCCGCTCGGCGAACGGCCGGCGCGTGGCCCCCGGCCCGTATTCGGTGATCGTGACCGCCGGCGATCGGGGATCCTCAGGCCGCGTGGTGGTGCAGTGATCGTTCCGGCGATCATCTTCGCAGGCCGCAGCATGGCCAGGTGGAGCATCTCCACTTGAGCACATGGGCGAACGATCACATGGCATTCCCCTCCGACCTCGAGATCGCACAGAACGCGCAGCTGAAGCCCATCGCGCGGATCGCCCAACGCCTTGGCATCGACCCCGAAGTGATCGAGCCCTATGGGCGCACCAAGGCGAAGTTGCCGCTGCATCTCATCGACGAGGCGCGCGTGCCCAAGGGGAAGCTGATCCTCGTCACCGCCGTGAGCCCCACGCCGGCGGGGGAAGGCAAGACCACCACCAGCATCGGCCTGCACGAAGGCTTGAGCAAGCTGGGGAAGAAGAGCGTGGTGGTGCTGCGCGAGCCGAGCCTCGGCCCGGTCTTCGGCATGAAGGGCGGCGCGGCGGGCGGCGGCTACGCGCAGGTGGTGCCCATGGAGGACATCAACCTGCACTTCACCGGCGATTTCTCGGCGATCGAGAAAGCGAACAACCTGCTCGCGGCGCTCATCGACAACAACATCCAGAGCAAGAAGCGGAACCTCGGCATCGACCCGCGCACCATCTCATGGAAGCGCGTGATGGACATGAACGACCGCGCGCTGCGCGACATCGTGATCGGCCTGGGCGGCACCGGCAATGGCGTTCCGCGACAGGATGGGTTCAACATCACGCCCGCGAGCGAGGTGATGGCGATCCTGTGCCTGGCCACCAGCTTCGAGGATCTGAAGAAGCGCCTCGGCGACATCTACGTGGGGCAGAAGCACGACCGCACGCCCGTGTACGCACGCGATCTGAAGGCCGAAGGCGCCATGGCCATCCTGCTGAAGGACGCGATCAAGCCGAACCTGGTGCAAACGCTCGAAGGCAATCCCGCGATCCTGCACGGAGGACCCTTCGCCAACATCGCGCAGGGCGTGAACAGCGTGCTGGCCACCAAGATGGGCCTGAGCTTCGGCGACTACGTGGTCACGGAAGCGGGCTTCGGCGCGGACCTCGGCGCGGAGAAATTCTTCGATATCAAGTGCCGCGCTGCTGGTTTGAAGCCCAGCGCTGCGGTGATCGTGGCCACGGTGCGCGCCCTGCGCTACCACGGCGGCGTGGATGTGAAGGAGGTGAACAACGCCGCGCCGAAGAAGTTGAAGGCCGGCCTGGCCAACCTGGGCCGCCACCTCGAGAACATCAACAAGTTCGGCGTGAAGGCCGTGGTGGCCATCAACCATTTCCCCACGGATACGGCCGAAGAGATCGAGC
>CAZFAW010000136.1:2373-7086 GCA_964517015.1 uncultured Chryseobacterium sp. | reverse complement strand
CTTCCGCGATCCCGAGCACTTCGCCCACTTCGGCATAGCTGAGCCCATCGAACCAGTGCAGTTCGATCAACGAAGCCTGCTCGGGGCGAAGCTTGCCCAAGGCGGTGGCCAAACCGCCCAACTCGTCGTCGGTGAACCCTGTCCCCTGTCCGGTGGTCTCCTCCAATAAGGCGGCTGCATCGGCGGCCTCCACATCCATGTAGTAGCGACCTTTCGTAGAGCGGAAATGCATGAGCACTTCGTTCATCGCAATGCGGTACAACCAGGCTTTGAACGGTACTCCTGTGGACCGGTATCGGGGCAAGGCGAGCATGGCCTTCAAGAAGACTTGCTGGGTAAGATCACCAGCATGATCATGATCCCTTAGTCGCTTGAGAACGAAGAGGTAAATGGCCTTGTGGTGGAGTTCATAAAGAGGTGCGAATGACCGGGGATCGACCTGGGCCGCCGCAATCTGTTCCCGTTCGCGCTCGGTGTTCACCTCCCGCGGAGTGGGTGCGCTACCGGCTGCCATCGCCTGAAGAACGCAGAAATCGGCGGAAGTAACGCAACCGTCCGGCATCGACGGAAAAGTGGATCCCGTCGAAACGAAACAAGTGTTCGTCGATGAGCGTAACAGCGCGCGCTCCGGTGTGGAGGGTCCACTTCCATACCCCTGATCGATGCGAACGAACGCTCCCTGGTTACGGAACGGGTTGCCCTCGGTGGTCCTGCTGTGCGCGCTATCCATGGGCGCTACGGCGGTGCAGGCCGGGTACCCGTGGCAATGGTCCTACGGATTGGCCTCTGCCGATCCCGAACGGTTCAACGATGTGGCCATCGACGAGGCGGATGGATCCGTTTATGTAGTTGGTGATGCGGAGAACGCGAGCATATCGATCGGTCCCATCACCCTTTTCGACCAGGATCAGGGCATTCTGATGAAGTTCGATGCCCAGGGCAACCTGCTGTGGTACGTACCGATCGGGGGATCCGACCAGGAGACCACAGAGAGCGTAACGGTCGCGAGCAACGGGAACGTCTACATCATCGGCGGGTTCACATCGTCCTGCTACTTCTACAATGCGGGCAGCGCGATCAGCGCGGCCAACCTGATCTCCTTCAGCGGGTCGGTGGACATCTATATCGCTGCCTACTCACCCACTGGATCCCTGCTCTGGGTGAAGCAGGCGGGAAACGGAGGCGATGAAGTGTTCCCGCAGATCACCTCCGACGACACCGGATTGACCGCGTTGTTCGGCTATAAGGGTTCGCTCTCGCAAAGCACCTCGGTTTCGGCAGGGGCGCTCAATTCGGGCAGCTACGACCTGGCGTTGATGCGGTTCGACCCCTCAGGGACCTTCCAATGGATGCTGAACGGCGGAAGCAGCCAGGACGACCTGCCCAGTGCGGTGAGCAGCGACGGGTCCAGGCTATACGTGGGATCGGTGGTGGGTAGCAGCATCTTGAAATGGTACACCACCGGCAACACCTTGCTCGGGTCCACGAACAGTTCGTCCATCCGCGATCAACACATCTCGGCGTTCACCACCGCAGGGGCGTATGCCTGGGGCACCTACATCCATGACCCCACCGTGAGCATCGTGGGTTTCCCCAACCTTGCCGTGGGATGCGAAGGGGTGTATGTGAGCGGTGCATCCAGTGCAGGCTCGTCGTTCACCAACGGGGCCACCGCCAGCGGCGGTGCCGGTGGTTCCTATTTCTATGCTGCGCGCCTGGATCCTTCCAACGGATCGGTGATCTGGGCCAACTGGGGCACCACCTCCGGTTCGAGCGATCAATTCAATGCGCGCGACCTGGCCATCGGCAAGTACGGTCTGGTGCAGATCTGCGGCACGTTCCAAGGCACCGTCGGCTTTGGCGGGCAGACGCTGGTTTCGAGCGGTGCCGCGCTCGATCCGTTCCTGATGACCATTCGCCCCGATGGCACCCTGCGCGCGATCGAAGCCTTGCCTTCTCCGGATGAACAATACGCGAGCGGCCTGGCGGCGGATGGAATGGGCGGTATCGCCATGGTGGGCTACTACAACACGTCGATCGCGATCCCCTCGCATCCCTTGAGCGCGGGTGGCGGCGCGAACGCATTCGTGGCATACGCACAGGTGGGTCCGCGCGAGCCGGATTACCGCGATCCGTCGCGCTTCGTTGCGCCGACTTCCGTATGCAGTACCGGCGGCACGATCGACCTGACCACCTGGATGATCGCTCCAACGAGCGGCTATGGCTCCGTGGTGGTCGCATCCACCAACGTGGCGGCGCCGAACGCCAGCCTGGGCGTGGCCAACGGCTTGAACAGCACACTGGCAGGCGGATCTGGATCGCTGATCGTGGATCTGGGCACCGTGGTTCCCAGTGGTGAAGCGGTCGGCTTGCGGTGGTGCCGTGCCTCAACGGCCTCGGCCACCGCAACGATCACCGTACTGGTCTCGGCCGACAACGTGACCTACACCACGGCGGCTTCCTCCCTCAGTTCCAACCGGACCTCGCTGTTCTTCTCGCTGGTTTCGGTACCCACCGATACCCGGTTCGTGAAGGTGATCAACACTTCGCCCGGCGGCGCTGCGGAATTGGATGCCTTCGCCTACGCTTTCGGTACCCAAAGCGGAGGCACCTGGTCCGGGCCGGGGGTAAGTGGGTCCACGTTCGATCCGAGCGCGCTCTCCGGTGCGGTGAACGTACGGTACACCTATGGTTCATCTCCTTGCGCGCACACGACCGAGAAAACCGTGGTGATCGACGCCCCGCCTTCCGCAGGCTCCATCACCGCCTCACCCGCCGGCCCCGTTTGTCCCGGTGCGAACAGCGGCACGGTGACCATCTCAGGCCATACGGGTTCGATCGTCTATTGGGAAACGTCCACCAACGGGTTCGCTTCGAGCACCGTGGAGAACCAGACCACATCGTCGTTCGCATACAGCAACCTGACCACCACCACCTCCTACCGGACCAAGATCAGTTCCGGGACCTGCCCTTCGATCCTGAGCAACACCGCAACGGTGAGCGTGGCGGACATCGAGGCCCCGGTGCTCACCTGCCCCGCGAACATCTCGGTGAATGCTGCAAGCGGAACGTGTTCCGCCTACGTGAGCTTCAATGCGACCGCCACGGACGATTGCGCGACCCCGACGATCAGCTCATCTCACCCATCGGGCAGCGCGTTCCCGGTGGGTACCACCACGGTCACGGTCCTTGCGAGCGACGGGGTGAACACCAGTGCTCCCTGCTCGTTCACGATCACCGTGCTGGATACGGAGCAACCGCAGATCCTGGGTTGCAGTGGCAACCTCTCGGTGAACGTGACCCCCGGTCTTTGCACCGGGATCGCCACGTGGCCCGCACCAACCGCCACCGACAATTGTGCGGGCGCAGTGCTTGTGCAGTCCGCAGGGCCGGCCAGTGGAAGCGCGTTCCCGCTGGGAAGCACCACCATTACCTACACCGCCACCGATGCCAGCGGCAACACAGCGAGTTGCTCTTTCACCGTAACGGTGGCCGACAACCAGGTGCCCGTGGCCGCGTGCAGGCCCGATACCGTGGCGCTCGATGCAGGCGGTACCGCCTACGTGCTTCCGGGGAACGTGAACAACGGATCGTCGGACAATTGCACCATCGCGGCCATAAGCGTTGCACCCGGCACGTTCAGCGCTCCGGGCACCTATACCTCCACGTTGACGGTGACCGATGCCGCCGGCCTGAGCAGCACCTGCCTTGCACCCATCACGGTGATCCCTTCCACCTGTGCAGCGGCGTACTACCTCAACGCCGTGGGAACCGGCGCCGACATCCCGCAGGCGCTTCTGAAAACAACAGCACCGACGCGCGCAACCCTCTCCAACTACGACCCGGCACGGGACAGCCAGGCAGGCATTGTGATCGTGAAGGACGGCACGGGCATCAACGAATCCGATGGAACCAAGTACCAGGAATGGCACATCGATGCCAGCGGCCGGACGATCCAAGGTGACGTTAGCCTGCGGATCTGGTCGGCCATGCGCGACTTCCGCACCGATAAGGGCGGATCGGTAACGGCCTACCTCGTGCAATGCGACCTGAACGGGTCCAACCCCGTGCAACTCGCCGCCGTGACCAAAACAAGGCCCCTGTGGGATGTGGCGGCCACCGGAAGCTGGGTGGAGGATGTGTTCAACTTCGGAAGTGTGACGCACACCTTCCCCGCGAACAAAGCGATGGGGATCAAGTTGATCGTGGGCAGCGCCTCCGAGCGCGACATGTGGTTCGCCTATGATGCCACCTCCCACCCCTCCGTGCTCACCGTGGAAATGAACGACCCGCCTGTGATCGTGGGCTGCCCTGTCAGCCAGACATTGAACGCAGCAGCGGGCACATGCGCGCAAACCGCGACCTGGACGGCACCCACCGTGAGCGACAATTGCCCTGGTGCCACGATCGTGCAGAGCGCGGGGCCCGCCAGCGGAAGCAGCTTCGCCGTGGGCAGCACCACGATCGCATACACGGCCACCGATGCCGATGGGAATTCCGTGTCCTGCTCGTTCGTGATCACGGTGAAGGACATTGAGGCTCCCGGGATCGCTGGTTGCCCGAGCGACATGACCGTGTACACCGGTGCGGGAAGCTGCACCGGCGTTGCCACTTGGACCGCACCCACCGTTTCCGATAACTGCTCCGGCGCCACCATCGTGCGCACTTCCGGTCCGGCAAGCGGCAGTGCCTTCCCGCTCGGCACCACCACGG
>CAZFAW010000136.1:0-2273 GCA_964517015.1 uncultured Chryseobacterium sp. | reverse complement strand
GTGCGCACTTCCGGTCCGGCAAGCGGCAGTGCCTTCCCGCTCGGCACCACCACGGTAACCTACAAAGCAACCGATGCGGCGGGCAATACCGCCGCGTGCTCCTTCCTGGTGAAGGTGATCGACAACATCGCGCCGGTGCTCAGCGGGTGCCCCACCCACATGGACCTGCATGCCAGCCCCGGGATCTGTGGAAGAGTAGTGAACTACTCCCTTCCCACGGCCACGGACAATTGCACAGCGCTGCCGACCGTGACCCGAACGGCAGGCCTGGCGAGCGGCAGCGTGTTCCCGGTGGGCAATACCACGGTGACCCATACGGCCACCGATGCATCGGGCAATTCGAGCACCTGTTCGTTCGTGGTGAGCGTGGATGACGAAACCGACCCGGTGATCACCTGCCCGGCGAACATCACGGCCTTCACCTCGGCCGCTTCGTGCAGCGCCATCGTGACCTATGGCGTTCCCACCGCGACCGACAACTGCGGCGCACCCATCGCGATCACGCGGGTGGCCGGTCCGGCTAGCGGAAGCGCCTTCCCCAAGGGTACGACCACGGTCACGTACAAAGCCACCGATCTGCACGGCAACACCGCCACGTGCTCCTTCACCGTAACGGTCAGCGACAACGTGCCGCCCACCATCGGTGGATGCCCGGCGAACCTGACGGTGAACAACACACCCGGGCAGTGCACAGGTATCGCGACATGGACGGAGCCCTCGGTGAGCGACAATTGCACCGGCGCCACGATCGTACAGTCCGCCGGCCCGGTGAACGGCAGCGTGTTCCCCCTGGGTCCTACCACGGTGACCTATACCGCCTCGGATCCCAGCGGCAACACGTCGACCTGCTCGTTCGTGGTCACCGTGCTGGATGTGCAACCGGCCTCCATCAGCTGCCCGACGGACACCGTCCTGGTCGCCGATCCGTTTTCCTGCAGTGGGGAATACCTGTACGACGCCCCTGTGATCACCGACAACTGCGGCGGGCCTTGGTCCGCACTGTTCGTGGCCGGTTCGCCGCCGGGACCGTTCCCCATCGATACCACCACCGTGATCTACGAAGGATCGGTGAGCGGTACATCGCTCACGTGCCAATTCGATGTGGTGGTGGTGGACCAGGAACCGCCCCATGTGAGCTGCCCGTTGAGCTATCCCGTGGCCCTCGCGCTCGACAGTGGATGCACCCTCGTGATGCCCGACCTGCGCGATACGATCACCGTGACCGACTGCAGCGCGTGGACCAACACCCAGGACCCCGCTCCTGGCACGATCATCCACGGCGACACGACCTTCCTGATGGTGATGACCGTGAGCGACGAACACGGGAACACCTTCCTGAACGAGGATTGGGTGCATGTAAGCGATCACACCCCGCCAACGATCGGTGGTTGCCCCGGCGACCAGGTGCTGACCGCCCATCCGGGCGCATGCGGGGCGATCGCCACGTGGAGCGATCCGGTATTCAGCGACAATTGCTCCGCTACCCTGAAGCAGTACGGGCCGGTGAGCGGTTCCGAGTTCCCCACCGGTACCACGACCATCCTGTACACCGTGTGCGATGGCGTGGACTCCGTGAGCTGCGGCTTCGATATCGAGGTGCTCACCGCCGCGAGCGCCCAACTCGATTACGGGTTCGCATCCATCTGCAGTGGCGCCGGAACAGTGCTGCCTGTTACGGCCGCACCGGCATCGGGCGTGTTCAGCAGTTCGAACCTGGGCAGTGCGCTCGATACCCTCACCGGTGCGATCCACCTGGACTCGCTGGCAACCGCCGGTGTGTATGACATCACCTACACCCTTGCCGGCGACTGCCCACAGAGCGCAACGACCACGCTGCAGATCGGCCTTCCCGCACAGGCCGGGGCCGATACGACGCTCACCCTTTGCTCCACCCATGCGCCGGTGGATCTCTTCGCCCTGCTCGGTCCTGCGGCAGCGGCCGGTGGTTCATGGAGCGGGCCGGTGCCCCTCTCCGGCACATACGACCCTGCGCTCCACGATGCCGGTGCGTACATCTACACGGTGAACAGCCCCGCTCCGTGTGCGTCATCGAGCGCGACCGTGCTCGTGATGGAGACCGCTGCGCCCGGCGGTTCGATCACCTACCCGGGAACGCCTTACTGCAGCAACGAAAGCACCGCTGCTGTAATGCTGTCCGGGACCGCCGGCGGTTCGTTCTCCAGCACCGCCGGACTGCTCATCGGCAGCAGTTCCGGAACGATCGACCTGTCGGGCAGCGTGGCCGGAAACTACACGGTCACCTATGCAATTCC
>CAZFAW010000135.1:0-7158 GCA_964517015.1 uncultured Chryseobacterium sp. | reverse complement strand
GCAGGTCGAACGGGGCCTCCTCGTTCACGGGCCAGCGAACGATGTGCACCTCCACACCGGGCACGCGCAGCAACTGGTCCACGCAAGCCAGGAAATAGGGCGCCAGTTCGGTGTAGAGAAAGACGAACCTGCGTGCCACTGCCTTGTTCCGTCCTTCGTTCAGGGCTGCTGATCGTAACCGAAGATCTCGCGCTTGCTCAACTTGTTCACCGGACCGAGCTTTTCCAGCACCTTCATGTCCATGGCGCTCTCCTTGCCCACCACAAGGAAGGTGTACGGTCGCCCTTTCACCTCCTTGTCGAAGAACGCCTTCATCTGCGCCATGGTGATCGCGGGGATGCGTTCGTAGCTCTCTTTCCGGATGTCCGTGTCCAATCCACGGCGTTGCAAGGCATCCCAATTCCAGTAGATACGCTCCTTGGTGATCCGCTCGCTGGCGATGCGCTTCAGGGCCGCGGCCTTGGCGCCTTCGAACTGCGCCTCGTCCTGTGGCATGTCGTTCATCAGGGCCAGCATGGCGGCCGTGGCATCGGCCAGTTTGTCCGCCTGGGTGCCGATGAAGGCCCGCACATAGTGCGCTTCGTCCTTGCGTGCGGGGGTGGTGAACGCCGCGTTGGCACCGTAGGCCAGGGCCTTGGCTTCGCGGATCTCCTGGAACACGATGCTGGAGAGACCGCTGCCGAAATACTCGTTGAAGAGGGACGCGAACGGCAGGTTGTCCTTGTTGAAGGCCCCGGCCTTGCTCACCATCAGCATCTCGGTTTGCACCATGTCGTGGTCCACGAAGAACACGGCGTTGGCCGTGGTGGCTTGCTCGGTATACTCCCGGGCGGGCGGATAGGGTTCCATTACGGCCGGCGTGCGGTGCAATTCGTTCAGCACGCGCGTCACTCGCTCGGGTTCGCGCTGGCCGTAGTAGAACACCTTGTGCGCATGTGCGGTGAGCCCGTGGATCCGGTCCACGAGTTCGGCCGCCGGGATCGCGTTCATCTCCTCCTGCGAAAGCACATCGTTGAACGGCGACTTGGCCCCGTAGCGCGCGCGGGCATAGAGCGCGGAGCCCAGGATCACGCCCTTGTCCTTCATGCGGTCCTGGCGCTCCTTGCCGATATCGTTGATGAGCTCCTTCAACCGGGCCGGATCGGGCTGCGCATCCGCCAGCAGTTCCTCGAAGAGCACCAGGCCCTTCTCCATGTTCTCGTCCAATCCGCTCAGGGTCACGTACACGCGGTCCTCGCTCGCGTTCACACCCGACCGAAGGCCCAGTTTGAAGAACTCCTTCTTCAGGTCGGCCGCCGAGCGCGTCGAGGTCCCGAGGTATTCCAACAGGTCGAGCGACAGGTCCAAGGCCTTGTCGTTGTTGGTGCCCATGTCCAGGATGTAGTAGAGGTTGAACAGGGCGTTGCTGGTGTTCTTCACGCATGCGAGCGGCACGCCGTGGTCCAACGTGCTGTTCTGGATCGCGGTGGAATAGTCCACGAACTCGGGGGTCATCGGAGCGGAGGGGATCTTCTCCCACTCCGCGCGCCAGGCGCTCATGCCCTTCCGGTTGATGTCGATCGGCGTGATCGGCGGTTTGGTGACCTTGTAGGCGTCCTTGTTCTCGCCGGTTCGCTTGAAGACGCAGGCGTAGTTGGTGCCGAAGTGCTTGCTGGCGAAGGCCATCACCTGCTCCTTGGTGATCCGGGACATTCGGTCCAGGTAGTCCACCTCCGAAGCCCAATCCTTGCGCAGGATGAAGGCTTCGGTCATGGCGGCGGCGCGTGCGTTGTTGTTCTCGTTCCAGAAGCGGATGCGTTGCTGCTTCTTGTCGTTCACCACGGCGGGAATGAGCCAGTCCTCGAACGCACCGCGCTTCACGCGATCCAGTTCGGCCAGCAGCAGGTCGCGTGCGGCTTCCAGGGTCTGCCCCTCCTTGGGTTCGGCATGCATGGTGAGTTCCGAGTAGTCCATCTGGGCATCGCTGTTCGCGCTCGCATCGAGCACTTTCTGCTCCTGGATCAGGTCCAGATCGATCAGGCCGGCCTGTCCGTTGCTCAGGATCCCGGCGATCAGGTCCAGCATGATCGGATCGTCGCTGCGCGCACCATCGAACCGCCAGCCGAGGTCCACCCATTCCGCCATGGGCCCGAACACCTCGGTGACGATCGGGCTCGTGATCGGATCCTCGCCCTTGAAGGTGAAAGGCGGCAGGCTTCCCGGCTTCCAGGAGCCGAAGTACCGATCGACCATGGCGATGGTGCGATCGTAGTCGATGTCGCCCGCGAGCACCACGGCCATGTTGTTGGGCACGTAGTAGGTACGGAAATACTCCTGGATCTTCACCATGCTGGGGTTTTTCAGGTGTTCGCCCAGCCCGATGGTGGTTTGCGTACCGTACGGATGGCGCTTGTACAGCGCCTCGTTCATGGCCTTGTAGGCCGATCGATAGTCGTTGTCCTGGCCACGGTTGAACTCCTCGTACACCGTTTCGAGCTCGGTATGGAAGAGGCGCAGCACGCATTCCTGGAAGCGCTGGCCCTCGATCCGCATCCATTTCTCCAGTTCATCGCTGGGCACATCGTTCACGTACACGGTGCGCTCCGTGCTGGTGTATGCGTTGGTGCCGCGCGCACCGATGCTCTTCACCATCTTGTCGTACTCGTTGGGGATGGCGATGGCGGCGGCCAGCGTGCTGAGGCTGTCGATCACGTGGTAGATGCGCGCACGCTCGGCTTCGTCGGTGGTGGCTCGGCGCTGCTCGTACTGCTCGCTGATGGCCTGCAGCAGGGGCTCCTCCTTGCCCCAATCGCTGGTCCCGAACCCGCTGGTGCCCTTGAACAGCATGTGCTCCAGGTAATGGGCGAGCCCGGTGGCATCGGCCGGGTCGTTCTTGCTGCCGGCCCGCGTGGCGATGTTGGTTTGCACGCGTGGCGCATCGGTGTTGCGGCTCAACCAAACCTGCAGTCCATTGTCCAGTGTGTAGATCCGTGTTCCCATAGGATCGTTCGGCACGCTGGTGTAGGTGTAGACCTTCGTTTCGTTGGCGGGTTGGAAGGAGGCCGCATCGGTGCCCGCGTGATCCTGCGCGAAGCAGTCGGTGAGGGGCAAGGCGACAGTGAGGAGCGCGGCACAGGCCGAAGGGCCCCAGGTTCGGATCGGGTGTGACATGACGGACGGTAAGGGCCGTGAAGATGCGGAAAACGGGCCCTGCCGCTACCCCAGTTTCACCTTGAAATCGTCCTGAGGGGTACGATGGTGGCCGTAGCGCCGACGGTAATGGCGTACGAGCAAGATGATCACCGGCGTGCCGAGGAGCGTGGGCCATAGCCAGGCCACCACCACGGGAAGCAGGGTGGAGAGGTTCACGGCGGAGAAGGCGGACACCGTAGCGATGTAGCCGGCCATCATGCCCGACACGTGGTCGTACAGCCATTCATGGCGATCGTGCCGGCGTTTGAAGAACTGCCGCGCGTACCGCAACACGAGCACCGTACCCACGGTGCCGAACACGGCGAAAATGATGTGCCGCGGATCCTTCGTGTGACGGAGCACGATGCCCCCGACGCCCCAGAGCAACAGACAGAAATTGAAGGCGCCCGCAGTGCCGTGCAACACCCAGTCGATCGCGGCGGGGCGCTGGCCCTTGTGCAGCCGTTTCAAGTAGAGCGCACGCCAGCCTGCGGCGGTGAGGTGGAAGCTGAACACGGCCACCAGGGCCATGAGCGCATTGCCCTTCGGAAGCGCCACCAACACCGCCGTGATGCACACCACCAGCATGGCGAACACGAACGTCCTGCCCCAGCGACGATGCCACCGCCCGCCTTTGCGAACGGCCATGGCCAATGGAGCCACTACGAGGGCCACCCCACCGGCGATCCAATGCACCTGCAAATAACCGTTCAACGCTTCTTCCAACATGCAAAAGGGATATCAAAGAGGATAGCGGCTGCCGAAGTTGCGCCAGCGCCACGAGGAAAACAACCTTCTATTGCACCATGAGGCGCGCACCACCCAACGGACGGCCCCGGACGGTGAAAGTCACTTGATAGACCCCGGGCTCCAGGTCGTGGAGCCGGATGCTGTCCTGACCGGGGGCAAGGGACCGCGAAAGCACGCACCGGCCGGAAAGGTCGGCGAGCAGGCACCGGTCCGCGCCGATCGGGGTGAAATGGAGCAGGGTGTTCGGGCTGGCGGGGTTGGGGTGGAGAAGGGTGGTGGTAGTGTACGCGGACAACTCAGGAACTGCCGTATGATCCAACGTAGGAACGATGGTTTCATCCGCTGTGAATCCGACCGAATCCGTCTTCACCACGAAGACGGCACGAGGTCCAGGTCCGGGACCATCCGAACTTCCACACAGTACGAAACCGCCATCCGTGCACCAGGCGATGCCGTTCATGACATCATCTTCCGTCGTGCCGTATGTCGTGCCGTTCACATAGGCCCCGAGACCGTCGATCAACATGAAATAGCCCTCCTCGCCACCGAATCCGAAGGCCCGGGTGGATCCTGCAAGCGCGAACCCGCCATCGGGCGTCCCGACGATGGAGCGCGGCGCGTAGTCATCGGGTGCAGAATAGAGTTGCTGCCAGATGAGCCCGCCTGCGGCATCGACTTTAGTGATCACGAAGGATGTGTACGGTGAAAAGCTCGCGCTCGACGTGCACATGACGTAGCCATCGACCGCAACGGCAATGTCGTAGCCGACGTCCGTACTGTCACCATCCACGGGATAGGTCCATTCAAGGCCACCAGCGCCATCCAGTTTCGCCATGACGGCATCCCGATCACCTTCCGCATCCTCCCAAACCATTGCGATCACAGCGCCGCCGTCAAGTGATGTGCGAACACCAAATACCTCATCCTCACCTGCTCCACCTATTGTGCTCGACCATTCCTCATTCCCGGAATCATCGACCCTAAGCACCCATCCATCCGAACCGCCGGCTCCTACAGAGAACGTGGAACCGGAGATGTAATATCCATCGTCGACGAGTGCGATCGAATTCAACCGATCCCAGTCGGCACCTCCATAGGTACGTTGCCACAACAGTTCCCCATCCGTGTCCAGGCGCAACAAATAACCATCGTAACCGCCTGCACCTATACTGTTGGTCGACCCTGCGATAATGAACCCGCCGTCGCTCGTTTGTTTCACGCAGCGTCCGGTCTCGACACCGATCGAACCGAACGTGCGGCTCCAGATGGGATCACCCAAGGGGTCCAATTCCAGAACATAGATATCGCTGGATCCTGCTCCGAAACTCCCGGTCGAACCGCAGACGACGAACGAACCATCCATCGCTTCGATCACGCTCCAGCCATCATCTGACCCTGAACCACCATAGGTCCTGCGCCACGATGTCTGGCTGAAAGCCGTGTGCACCACGAACATTGCCGTGATCGCAAGTACCAGAAACCGAACCTTGATGCCCATCAAGAAAGAAGATGCAATCGTCAAAAGGAAAGCTGCCCGGAAGCTGGCTCAAAGGAACGGCCGAATTTTGCTCCTCTTGAAGTGATCCCCACCCCCACTCCGTCTTCCCCGCACCCATGTCGCCGCACGCCGTTCGCAACTTCATGATCTTCCTGGGGGTGCTGGTGCTCCTGGACCTGTACGTGTGGAAGGGCATCAGCACGGCCCTGGGCGGGTCCTCGCCCGCGATCAAGCGCTGGGCCCGCATCGGGTACTGGTTGGTGAGCATCGGGGTCATCGGCGTGCTGGTGTGGGTCGGTTACAGCATCCAGGACCTGCGGCAGTCGCGCAACTTTTCGTTCCTGTTCAGCCTTGCGGCCTTGTTCATGCTCTTCTTCCTGCCGAAACTGGTGCTGGCCGTCTTCCATCTGGTGGAGGATGCGATCTCCTTCTTCCGCTGGGTGTGGTTCGCCCTGGCTCCGGGAGGCGGCAAGGCGGAAGGGGACGTTGCCGCGCCCGCGACCGAGAGCCTGTGGCATGCCCTCGGGGCGAACGGGATCACCCGCCTGCGTTTCCTTTCGCAACTGGGCATGGCCCTGGCCGCGATCCCGTTCGGTGGCGTGCTCTACGGCATCACCCACGGCCGGCGGAACTTCCGCGTGACCCGGTTGGCGGTGAACGCACCCGGCCTGCCCGAGGCGTTCGACGGGTTGCGGATCGTGCAGATCAGCGACCTGCACCTGGGCAGCTTCAGCAGCGACACGGATATCGTGCACAAGGGCGTGGACCTGATCAATGCCGAAGAACCCGACCTGATCCTCTTCACCGGCGACCTGGTGAACGACTACAGCGAAGAGGCCGAACCCTGGCTGGCCACACTTTCCACGTTGCAGGCGCGCATGGGCAAGTACTCGATCCTGGGGAACCACGACTACAGCGACTACGCGCCCTGGCCCGATCAGGAACAGAAGCAGCACAACCTGCGCAAGCTGATCGGCCACCACGCCACCATGGGGTTCAGGATCCTGCTCGATGAACACGTGCCATTGGAGAAGGGCGGCCAGCGCATCGGCTTGCTCGGCGTGCAGAACTGGGGAAGCCGCTTCCAACAGTACGGCGACCTGAAGAAGACCCTGCGCGGCTCGGAAGCCTATCCGTACAGGATCCTCCTGAGCCACGACCCCAGCCATTGGGAAGCCCAGGTGTGGGGCACGGGCGTGGACCTGACCTTGAGCGGACATACCCACGGTGCCCAGTTCGGGATCACCATCGCCGGCCAGACCTACAGCCCGGCCCAATGGGTTTACAAGCACTGGGCGGGCCTGTACCGGAACGAAGGGCAACAGCTCTACGTGAACCGCGGCTTCGGGTACATCGGCTTCCCCGGTCGCATCGGCATGCCGCCGGAGATCACCGTGCTGGAATTGAAGAAGGCGTGAGCCTTACGCGGGGAACACATCCGCTGCGAGCGCGACGCACCGATCCAGTTGGGCCTGATCGAGGCCCGTGGCCGCTCCACGCGACACCAGATGGTGCACGAACAGTTCGGTGGTCAGGTTGCCCACCAGTTCATCCTCGGCCATGGGACAGCCACCGAACCCGCGAATGGCATGATCGAACCGGCGGCACCCCGCGTTCCACGCGGCATCGGCCTTGGCGCGCCAATTGTCCGGCCGCGCGTGCAGGTGCGCGCCGAACTCCACCGATGGCAGGGCGGGGATCAACGCCTCGAACAGTGCGCCGACATCCTCCGGCCGCGC
>CAZFAW010000134.1:0-7202 GCA_964517015.1 uncultured Chryseobacterium sp. | reverse complement strand
GCGAGCACCTCGTGGACCCCGACAGCAACTACGCATTCGGCGAAGGCGGGGCCGGGACGTACAGCGATGGAAAGCTCTTTACCCGCAGCCACAAACGCGGCGATGTGGAAGGCGTTCTGCGAACGTTCGTGGCGTTCGGCGCCCCAACGGACATCCTGATCGATGCGCATCCGCACATCGGCACCAACAAGCTGCCGGGCATCATCACCGCCATGCGCGAGGCGATCGAAGCCGCAGGCGGCTCGGTACGGTTCGGTGCGCGGGTCACCGACCTGGTGGTGCGCAACCATGCGGTGCACGGGGTGCGGCTGGCCGATGGAAGCGAAGTGCTCGCCCCGTACACCGTGCTGGCCACGGGGCACGGCGCACGCGATGTGTTCCGCATGCTGCACGCGAACCACATCGCCATCGAGGCGAAACCCTTCGCCCTGGGGGTCCGGATCGAACATCCGCAACAATTGATCGATCGCATTCGCTATCACTGCGCTATGCGCGACCCCTACCTGCCTCCCGCCAGCTACAACGTGGTGCAGCAAGTTGAAGGGATCGGTGTGTACGGTTTCTGCATGTGCCCGGGAGGGATCATAGCACCCTGTGCGACCGCACAGGATGAAGTGGTGACCAATGGATGGAGCCCCAGCAAACGCGACAATCCCTTCGCCAACAGCGGGATCGTGACGCAGATCGGCCCCGAAAGCCTGAAGGGTGCCGCGGACCGCTTGTCCATGATGGACTTCCAACGCGCCCAGGAACATGCCGCATGGCGGGCCGGTGGCATGCGGCAAAGCGCGCCAGCGCAGCGCATGGAGGATTTCCTCCAACGGCGTCCGTCCGCCGACCTGCCCACCTGCAGCTACCTGCCCGGGATCGTTCCGCACAGGGTGGATGACCTGTTGCCTGCCGACGTGTCCTTCCGCCTGCGCGAAGGATTGAAAGCCTTCGGCAGGAAGATGCCGGGTTACCGGACCAACGAGGCGGTGGTGGTGGCCGTGGAAAGTCGGACCAGTTCGCCGGTGCGCGTGCCACGGGACCCGCATACCTGCGAGCACATCGGGACCAAGGGGCTTTACCCCTGCGGCGAAGGCGCGGGGTACGCGGGGGGGATCGTGAGCGCCGCAATGGACGGCCTGCGCGTAGCCGATGCGATCGCCGGGAAGGCGGGTCGCTAGTGCACCCTGCGTGCGAACTCCATGCACAACGCCGCAGCGGCCATGGCCACGTTCAACGATTCCGCACCACCGAACTGGGGGATGGTGATCGGTGTTCCGCCCACGGCACGCACCGCCTCGGAAATGCCCTGCGACTCGCTCCCGAGCACCAGCACGGCCGGCCGCGCCAGGGCCTCGGTGAACACATCCTTCCCGTTCATCTCCGCACGGTACACCCGCGAGCCGCTGCTCTGCAAAGCGCCCAGTGCCTCGGGCAGATCCACTTCGAACGTGCCCACCCGGAGGATCGACCCCATGCTGGCTTGCACGCATTTCGGATTGAACACGTCCACCGACCCGCGACCCAACAACACACGGCGCACACCGAACCGATCGGCCACCCGGAGGATGGTACCCAGGTTCCCCGGGTCGGAGACCCCATCCAGCGCCAGCACAAGTTCGTGTGCGTTGAGGTCCTTGAAAGGCGCGGGATCGGGCATGCGCACCACGGCGATGGCCTCGTTGCCATGTTCGAACGTGCCCATGCGATCCAGATCATGTTCCGGCATGATGACCTGCTGCCCGCCCAGGTAGGCTGCAGCCGACGCCGTGGCGTAGATCGCCTCAGCCTGCCAGGTGGAGGCGAGCAGTTCGGCCACCATCTTCCTACCCTGCACGAGGAAACAACGTTGCGCATCGCGTTGTTTGCGCTGGTGCAGCGCGCGCACCTTCTTCACGGTTTCGGAACGGCTCAAGGCTTGCCGGATATCTTTGGATCGCCCGCCCCGATGCCGATCGATGCGCAGGGGGCCGCCGAAAATAGCCAGCGTCAGCGCCCTTCATGCGCACCGGACCCGCCTTCTCCCTGCTTGCGTTCACCGGTGCGCTCACGCTGGCCTCGTGCAGCCCCACCAAACGCGTTCCCGAGGGGCACTACTTGCTGGAGCGGAACATTCTCAGGATCCACGATGCGACCGTGCCGAAGGACGTACTGGAACCGATCCTGAAACAGAAGCCCAACAAGCGGATCCTCTTCTTCCGGTTCTACCTGCAAGCGTACAACCTGCCCGATCCGGAGCGGATCCCACAGTGGCGGGAGGAAAAGAACGCACGCCGCGATCGCCTGAACGAACGCCGAAAGGAGCATGGCAAAGCCCCGAAACCCTACAAGCCCACCCGCGCGGAGTGGTTGCGCGATGTGGTGGGCGAAGCGCCGGCGATCCTGGACAGCGCGCTGACCCGGCGCAGCGCGGACCAATTGCGCCTCTACCTGCACAAGGAAGGCTGGTTCGACGCACGGGTGAGCGATACCACCATCTACCGTGGCCGCAAAGCGGTGGTCACCTACCGGATCGCACCCGGCGAGCCCTACCGGTTGCATGCCATCAGCGATCCGATCGACGACCCGATGATCCGCTACTATGTGCGCTCGGACTCGGCCAACAGCGTGCTGCACATCGGCGACCGTTTCAGCGCTGAAGCACTGGACCGCGAACGGCTGCGCGTGGCGGACCTCCTGAAGGAGGAAGGCTATCTCTTCTATTCACGGGAATGGATGTTCTTCGATGCGGACACGTCGGCCGGTGTGCGCAAGGTGGATCTGCGTGCGCGCATGGCCCCACCAGGGGCCAGCGACACGCTCGGGATCCTCGGCACGCCGCAGGGGCGCATCTGGTACGTGGACAGCGTCACGGTGAACATGTCCCGGCGTGATGACGGGTTCGACAGGCTTCCGCGGGACACGGTGCACTACGACGGCTACGCGTTCATCTACAACGGAAGCCGCCCGGAGTTCAAGCCGAAGGCCCTCTCGCGTGCGTTGACCCTTCCCCCCGGCGAACGTTTCCGGCAGAGCCGTGCCGACCGGACCTACCGGCGCCTGACCAACCTGCGCGTGTTCGATCGCGTGGACATCACCTACGATACCCTGCACACCCGTGGCAACGATCGGGTGAACTGCACCATCGATCTGCTGCCCTCGAAGCGGCAGGGGCTCTCCTCCGAAGGATTCCTGACCAACCGCGGCGGCCTTCTGGGCACCTCGGTGGGCCTCACCTACATGCACCGCAACCTGTTCCGATCCATGGCCGCGCTCACCGCCACGGTGAACCTGGGCTTCGAGGCCCAACGGAACATCGTGGGCGCCAGCGACGCGGAGACCGCCGTGGGCGAGGACGTACTGTTCAACACCCTCGAAGTGGGCCCGGAAGTGAGCCTGCGCCTGCCCAAGGCCTTGATGATCGACCGGTGGTTCAAACGATCGAACGATCCACGAACCACCCTCACCGCCCTGTTCAACTACCAGCGCCGCCCGGATTACACCCGGACGCTCATGCGCGGATCCTTCGGTTGGGCCTTCAGCGAGACCGCACAAAAGACATGGACCGTGATCCCTGTGGAAATGAACCTCGTGCGCATACCCGAGATCAGCACGGGCTTCGCCAGCTACCTGGCGGAGAGCAACGACCCTGTGCTGCGCGACAGCTACACGGACCACGTGATCCTCAACGTGCCCAAGGTGACCTACACCCTCAACACCCAGGGCGAGAAGAAGCAACGAAACGTGCTCCTCTATCAGGCGTTCGCCGAACTGGCCGGCAGCGCATTGCACGCGGTGAACCGCGTGCGGGATTCGCCGCTCACCACGGATACCGCCGGCAACCGTTTCGATACGTTCCTCGGCGTGCGCTACGCCGAATACGCGAAAATGGACAACGACCTGCGCTACTACCACTCCATCCACGAGAAGAGCAGCCTTGCCTTCCGCCTGGCTTTCGGTGCAGCCCGTCCGTACGGGAACCTGGAGGTGATGCCCTTCGAGACCAGCTTCTTCGTGGGTGGTGCGAACGGTTTGCGTGCTTGGCGCGCGCGCACCGTGGGACCCGGGTCCTACGATGGCCCCCTGCTGGCCTTCGATCGCACCGGCGAGATCCGCCTGGAAGGCAACGCGGAATACCGGTTCAAGCTGGTGGGCTATTTCGAGGGCGCCTTGTTCGCCGACTTCGGTAACGTCTGGAACTGGGAAGATGACCCCGAACGACCCGGCAGCGGCATTGAAACGGACTTGTTGAGCGAACTGGCCATCGGTTCCGGTGTGGGCGCCCGCTTGAACTTCGACTTCTTCATCATCCGCTTCGACCTGGGCCTGCAGATGAAGGACCCCGGCCGCGCCCCCGGCCAGCGGTGGATCTTCGAGCCGAAGGATGCTGGGTACGATGCCCGTTTCGGAGAGAAGCTCAATTTCAACCTGGGCATCGGGTATCCCTTCTGAGCCCCTTCCCCCTGGCGGCCAGAGGAAATGACAAGCCTGACCGCCCCGCTTAGTTTTGTCGGCAACAATCCCGAACCAGAAATGGAGACCCTGAAGACCGGAAAGCTGGAGGAGCTGTTGGGAGCGGACGCCGGCAGTCTGTTGGAGCACACGTGCAAGACGATCGATCGCCAACAGTTGAACCTGCCCGGTGCGGACTTCGTGGACCGTTGTTTCGCGAACAGCAACCGGAGCCCCCAGGTGTTGCGGAGCCTGCAACAACTCTACGGCACAGGCAGGCTCGCCGGTACGGGCTATATGAGCATCCTGCCGGTCGACCAGGGCATTGAACACAGCGGTGGGGCCAGCTTCGCGCCCAACCCGATCTACTTCGACGGCAAGAACATCGTGGAACTGGCGATCGCAGGCGGTTGCAACGCCGTGGCATCGACCTACGGCGTGCTGGGCAGCGTGGCGCGCAAATACGCGCACAAGATCCCCTTCATCGTGAAGATCAACCACAACGAACTGATGTCCCTGCCGAACAAGTTCGACCAGGTGCTCTTCGGTACGGTGGAGAGCGCATGGGACATGGGGGCCGTGGCGGTGGGGGCCACGATCTATTTCGGCAGCGACGAAAGCACGCGCCAGATCACCGAGATCGCCGAGGCGTTCCAGCACGCGCATGAACTGGGCATGGCCACCATTCTCTGGTGCTACCTGCGCAATCCGGGATTCAAGAAGGACGGAAAGGACTTCCACACCGCAGCCGACCTTACCGGCCAGGCCAACCACCTGGGGGTGACCATCCAGGCCGACGTGATCAAGCAGAAGCTGCCCGAGGTGAACGGCGGGTACAACGCCCTTTCCGGTTACGGCAAAACGCACAAGAAGGTGTACAGCGACCTGAGCAGCGACCATCCGA
The DNA here is from genome assembly GCA_964517015.1 of uncultured Chryseobacterium sp. Classification (GTDB taxonomy): domain Bacteria; phylum Bacteroidota; class Bacteroidia; order Flavobacteriales_F; family PHOS-HE28; genus PHOS-HE28. The sequence goes on along the minus strand of CAZFAW010000134.1, from coordinate 1,879 downwards.
TCGACCTGTGCCGCTACCAGGTGGCCAATTGCTACATGGGCCGCATCGGGCTGATCAACAGCGGCGGTGCAAGCAGCGGTGCGAGCGACATGGCCGAGGCCGTGCGCACGGCGGTGATCAACAAGCGGGCCGGCGGCCAGGGCCTGATCAGCGGCCGCAAAGCCTTCCAACGCCCCATGCCGGAGGGTGTCGCGTTGCTGAACGCCATCCAGGACGTGTACCTGGACAAGAAGGTCACCATCGCCTAAGGCCTACATTCGGTCCCCGCACACCATGGGCTGGTTCACCCGCACGAAGGAAGGCATCACCACTTCCACCGAGGAAAAGAAGGAGACGCCGGAAGGGCTTTGGTACAAGTGCCCGGAATGCTCCGAGATCATGACCTCGGAGGACCATGAGAACAACCTGTGGGTGTGTGCGAAATGCCAGTACCACGAGAAGATCGGCAGCGCCGAGTATTTCGCGATCCTGTTCGACGAAAACAAGTACAAGGAGATCTCGCCTGAACTGATCGCCGGTGATCCCCTGAAGTTCGAGGACACCAAGAAGTACACCGACCGCCTGAAGAAGACACGCGCGGAAAGCGGCCTGAACGATGCGTTGCGCGCCGGGTACGGGAAACTGGACAAACAAGACGTCACGATCGCATGCATGGACTTCCGCTTCATCGGCGGCAGCATGGGCAGCGTGGTGGGCGAAAAGATCGCCCTGGCAGCGGACCATGCCTTGAAACGGAAGACCCCGTTCATCATCATCAGCAAAAGCGGAGGAGCGCGCATGATGGAGGCCGGATTCAGCCTCATGCAGATGGCCAAGACCAGCGCCAAGCTGAGCCAACTGGCCCAGAAACGGATCCCCTATCTCAGCATCCTCACCGATCCCACCACCGGCGGCGTTACCGCCAGCTATGCAATGCTCGGCGACCTGAACATCGCCGAGCCAAAGGCCTTGATCGGCTTCGCCGGCCCAAGGGTGGTGCGAGAGACCATCGGCCGCGATCTGCCCGATGGCTTCCAGACGAGCGAATTCCTGTTGGAACACGGGTTCCTGGACCTGATCGTACCCCGTAAAGACCTGAAGGCCAAGGTTTCCGCCCTGCTGAAGATGTTCAAGTCCTAGGGTGGCGGGGCGGGTAATTCCGCTACATTTGCGGCCACTTACAAAAACACGGGGTGAAATGCACCTGACCAAAGAGGCCACTCAGGAGATCTTCAAAACGCACGGTGGCGACGCCAAGAACAGCGGCGCGGCCGAGAGCCAGATCGCGTTGTTCACGAAGCGGATCGATCACCTGACCGAACACCTGAAGCAGAACAAGAAGGACCACGCCACGGAAATGGCGCTGACCAACCTGGTGGGCAAGCGCAAGCAATTGCTGAACTACCTGCGAACCCACGACATCACCCGGTACCGGGCGATCCTGGGCACCTTGGGCCTGCGCAAGTAAGGTCCGTGCTCCCCGGCCTAACGGGGCGCCTTCACCGTCACATACTGGAGTTCCAGGGGCGATCGTGATCCACGGTCGCCCTTTGTGCTTCATCGACGAGGAACCGACCCGTTACCGCCCGAACCCCGATCAGATCAGAACCATCAACCAAGACCACGGCGCGAAAGGCGCGCCAACAGAACACATGAGACCACAAGGCATCATCAAGACCATCGACATGGGCGATGGCAAGGTCGTTACCCTGGAGACCGGGGTGCTGGCCAAACAGGCGGACGGCGCCGTCACGGCGCGGATCGGCGATACGATCCTGCTTGCCACCGTTGTAGCCACCAAGGAGGCGCGCGAAGGCATCGATTTCCTTCCCCTGCAAGTGGAATACCGCGAGAAATTCAGTGCAGCCGGACGGTTCCCCGGCGGGTTCTTCAAGCGCGA
>CAZFAW010000133.1:0-7213 GCA_964517015.1 uncultured Chryseobacterium sp. | reverse complement strand
TGGTCGCGCTGAAACCTCCCGGGCCCGACCATTGGAACAGGTAACCGCCGTTCCCGCCGGAAACGCTCAGGTCCACCCAGCCGTCCGCACTGCCGTTGCAGGAGACGTTGTATCCGTTGTATGCGGAGAGCACGGTACTGCCGTCCAGAGGAGCTGCCGGCTCCGTGAGCGTGATGCTCACGGTGTAGGTGCACGAGTTCGCGTCGGTGATCACCAGGTCGTAGGTGCCGGCGGCCAGCCCGCTGATATCCTCCGTGCTGAAGTTGGTGCTATCGGGACCGCGCCAATCGAACGAGTACGGCGCAACACCGCCGATCGGTGTGGCATCGATGCTTCCATCGCTCGCGCCATGGCAACTGATGTTGGTGCCGCTCGGGTATGCGCCGGCCAGCAGGCTGCCGCTTAGCGGGACGGACGGACCCGTGAGCGTGATCGTGGTATCGAACCCGCACCCGTTGATGTCGGTGATGGTGAGGGCGTAGGCACCTTCGGGCAGCCCGGTCAGGTAGGTGTCGTTGCTGGAATAACCGTTCGGTCCGGTCCATCCGAAGTCGATGGGCGCGGAGCCACCGGTGATCGTTATGCCGATCACGCCGGAGCTGTCGCCCGCGCACGGGATGTTGAGGCCGTTGTAGTAGCTGACGTATGCGGCCACATCGATCGGGGCGCTCGCTACGATCATCGCCGAATCGGTGGTCGAACAGCCACCCGCATCCGTGATGGCGACGAAATACTCCCCGCCTGCAAGGTTGGCCAGGTCCTCATCGGAACTGTTGAAGCCGCCGGGCCCGGTCCAGGTGAAGGAGTAGGGTGCCACGCCGCCGATCACGCTCACGTCGATCGCGCCGTCGTCCAGCCCGTCGCACACGTTCCCGGTCACCGTCAGGCTTGCGTTCAGTTCAAGGGCCTGGGTCAGCGTGTATTGCGCGCTGAACATGCAGCCGTTCGCATCGCTCACCACCACAGCATACGTGCCTGCCATCAGGCCGCTGAGGTCCTGGTCCAGGGACGCGAAGCCACCGGTGCCTGTCCAATCGAACGTGTACGGTGCGTTGCCTCCAGAAATGTCCAGGTCGATGGCGCCATCCGCACCCGAACATCCCACTTGGTATCCATTGCCTGCATCGCTCAGGATCGCACTGCCGTCGATGACGGTCGGTTCGTCCAGGGTGATCGTGGCGGTGGCATCGCATCCGGCCACATCTGTAACGACGAGCGTGTAGGTGCCCGCAGGTACGTTCACCAAGTCCTCATCGGTGCTTGTGGATCCACCGGGACCTGTCCAGAGAATGTCGTAGGCACCGGATCCGCCGGAGATCTGTGCGTCGACCGTACCCGTGCTGTCGCCATGGCATCCGATCGCGTACCCACCGCTGTATTGGGAGGCCACCAGGTCGATGGCGATGGGCGTGGGTGCGTCGAGGGTCAGGGTGACGCTGGCACTGCATGCGTTCGCATCGAGCACGGTCACGGTGTAGGTGCCGGCCTCGAGACCCGAGATGTTCTGGTTGTTGCTGGTGAACCCGTTCGGTCCGGTCCAGTTGAAGAAGTACAACAGCGACCCACCGCTCACGCTCAACGTGATGCTGCCATCGGTCGCGCCAGTGCAGCTCACACCGCCGCCGCTCGGGAAGGTGCTCGTCGCGGGAACGATGGCGATGGGGGTGGGCTCGATCAGGGTGATGCTGTCGCTCGCCGAACAACCGACGGCATCGGTCACATCGATCCAATACGTGCCGGCCGCCAGGCCTGTGAGGTCTTCACTGATCCCGATCACGCCGTTCGCATCCGACCAAGTGATCGAATAGGGCGATACGCCGCCGACGATGATCGCATCGATGCCACCGTCCATGTTCCCCGTGCAGGCCACATTGGCGCCACCGGCGTATTGGGTGGCCAGTAGGCCGATGTTGATCGGCGTGGGCGAGGTCACCGTCCAGATACCGAGCACCGAACAACCGTTCTGGTCGGTCACCGTCAGGTTGTACGTGCCGGGTTGCAGTGCGCTGAGGTCCTCGGTGATCGACGTGAAGCCGCCGGGGCCGCTCCAGAAGAAATAGTAGGGGGCTGTACCACCCAAGGGGCTCACGTCGATGGCGCCATCGTTCGCACCGGAACAGCTCACACCGTAACCGCCCGGGTAGCTTGCCACTTGGGCGCTCACCGCGAGCGAGTTCGGTTGTGTCACATCGAAATCGCTCGTGAGGGTGCAACCGTTCGCATCAGTGATGTTGAGCGTGTATACTCCGGCGAAGAGGTTGCTGAGGTCTTCGATCGCTGCATTGAACCCACCTGGGCCGGCCCACGAGAAACCGAAGGGGGCTACGCCACCGGAGACGGTCACATCGATCGAACCATCATCGACCCCCATGCACGCGACGCTCACGATCGATGCCGTGGCGCTCAAGGGCTGCGGCGCGGTCAACGTGAAGGTCGTGGTGATGGAGCAACCGTTCATGTCGGTGATCACCACTTGGTATGTTCCTGCTTCCAGTCCGCTCACATCCTGCGAGGTCGCAACGAACGCGTTCGGGCCGGTCCACGCATAGAGGTAGTTGCCTGCGCCGCCGCTCACGTTCAGGTCGATGCTGCCATCGGTGGCCGTGGCGCAGCTCACTTCGTAGGCCCCATGACTGGAGGAGGTGGCAGTGAAAGTGAGCGGGCTCGGTTCCGTGAGCGTCACCGTGATCGTGGTGTCGCATCCGCCTGCATCGGCGACCACGGCCGTGTATGTACCGGCTTCAAGTCCGGTGAGGGTCGCGGCGGTACCGGTGAATCCGTTCGGACCGGTCCATGCCACCGTGTAGGGTGCCATGCCGCCGGTGATGTCGAGGTCCAACGTGCCGTCGAACGCGCCGTTGCAAGCGATCGCATCGCCGCTGTTGTACTGGCTCACGGCCACGTTCACGTGGATGGCAGGTGCCGCGATGAGCGTGATCGAACCGGAAGTGGAGCACCCGTTCACGTCCCACACCGTCATCGAATATGTTCCGGGGGCGAGGCCATTGATGTCCTCGGTGTTCGCGGTGTATCCGCCGGGACCGCTCCATGCGATCACGAACCCGGGCGTGCCACCGGTCAACGTCAGGTCGATCGCGCCATCGTTCACGCCGGCGCAGCTGGTGTTGCCACCGCCCGCGAATGTTTGTGCGACCACGGTCGCGGCAAGCGTGCCCGGTGCCGTGAGCGTGTAGCTCGCGAGCACACTGCATCCGTTCGCATCGGTCATCACCAGGTCATAGCTGCCCGCCACCAGGCCGCTCAGGTCCTGGGTCATCGCGGTGAAGCCCGAAGGGCCGCTCCATGCGTAGGTGTAGGGTGCGGTACCGCCGGAACCCGTCACATCGATCGCGCCGTCCGCGCTGCCCGAACAGCTCGTGTTCCATCCACCCGGATAGCTGCTCATCGTGCCTGTCACGGACAACGTGCCGGGTTGGGTTACATCGAAGGAGAAGGGCGTGCTGCACCCGTTCGCATCGCTTACGGTCACGGTGTACACGCCGGCGTACAGGCCGCTCAGGTCCTCGGTGTTCGCTGTGAACGCGGACGGACCGCTCCAGAGGAAGGAGTAGGGTGCGAAACCGCCTGATACCTGAAGGTCGATGGCACCATCGTTCGATCCCTGGCAGGCTGCGGTGGTGATGCCCGCGTTGGCGGCGAGCGGCGCGGGTGCGCTCAAGGTCACGCTCACACTTGCCGCACATCCGTTCGCGTCTTGCACGCTCGCCGTGTAGGTGCCAGCGACCAGTGCGGAGATGTCTTCGGTAGCGGCGCTGTACCCGGAAGGCCCGCTCCACGAAGTGGTATAGCTGCCTGCTCCACCGGTGATCGTCAGATCGATGCTGCCATCGGAGCTACCGGGGCAGCTGATCGCGGAGCCGTTGAAGGAGCTCGTGGTGTAGCTCAGCGCCACCGGGGCCGAAGGCCCGCTGATGGTGACGGGGAACTGCTTGGGTGTGTCGCAGCCGTTGTCATCGGTGATCGTAACCAGATAGAAGCCGGGAGCGAGCCCGGTGGCGGTGGCGCCATTCTGTACCGGTACGGTGTTCCATTCGATGCTGAGGCTGCCGCTTCCGCCACCTACTTCCAGTGTGGCCCATCCGTCGTTGGCGCCGAAGCAGCTTTCATCGGCATAGCTCTCCACGTAGGCCCAGATCCCGATCACCGGTTGGGTCACGGTCACGTTCACCGAGACGCTGCATCCATAGGCATCCACCACGGTGGCCGTGTACGTGCCCGAGTTCAACCCCGTGGCGGTCGCACCGGTCTGCGGCGGAACGGTGTTCCAGGAATACGTGTAAGGAGCAAGCCCGCCGGTTGCGTTAACCGTCGCGGAACCGGTGTTCGCGGCGTAGCAGAGGACGTTCGTTACGCTCGTGATGCCCAAGGCCAGCGGTGAGGCAGGACCGGCAACGGTCACGTTCAAGGTGGCGCTGCATCCATCGGCGTCGGTCACCGTGGCCATGTATGTGCCGGCCACGAGACCCGACGCGGTCGCGCCCGTTTGCGGAGGCACCGTGTTCCAGCCATACGTGTAAGGCGCGTTACCTCCGCTCGCCAATACCGTGGCCTGACCATTGGTGGTGCCGTAGCACGTCTGGTCCGTGGTGCCCAGCAGCGCCAGTGCGAGACCGGATGGAGAGGTGATCGTAACGCTCGAGGTGGTGGAACAGCCGTTCGCATCCGAGACCGTCACGCTATAGCTGCCCGCGAGCACGCCGCTCAGGTCGGCGGTGTTCTGCACGGGTACCGTGTTCCACACGTAACCGTACGGTGCGGTACCTCCAACGGCGGTGGCAAGTGCGCTCCCGTTCGAAGTACCGCAAGTGGCCTGGTGCACGGATCCGATGCTCACGCCGAGCGCGGCGGCGGGTTGTGCGATGATCGCGTCGATCGTGGTGTTGCACCCGTGCGCATCCGTGATGGTGCACGTCCAGGCACCGGCGGCAAGGTTGTTCGCCGTGGCGCTGTTCTGCGCCGGGGATGTGTTCCAGGAGTAGGAGTACGGAACGGTGCCACCGGAGGCCACGGCGGTTGCCGCACCGCTCGCGTTTCCGAAGCAATCCACATCGCTTTGCGCGGTGATCGTGGCCGCGAGCGCTGCTGCAGGCTCGACAATGGTCACGTTCTGTACCGTGCTGCATCCATTGGCATCGGTCACGGTGCAGACGTAGTTGCCCGCTGCAAGGCCGGTCGCGGTCGCACCGGTTTGCACAGGGCTCGTGTTCCAGGTAAAGGAGTACAACGGCGTGCCACCTGATGCGGTCACCGTGGCGCTTCCGTTCGAGTTCCCGTTGCAATCCACATCGATCTGGCTCGAGATGGAGGCGGTCAACACGGCCGCGGGTTGGGTGATCGTCACGCTCAACGAGGCCATGGCGCCATTGGCATCGGTCACCGTGCAGGTCCAGGTGCCCGCGATCATACCGCTGGCCGTGGCGCCCGTTTGCACCGGTACCGTGTTCCACGCATACGAGTAGGGAGCGACACCACCGGCAGCGGAAATGGTGGCTTCACCCGTGTTGTTGCCGAAGCACAGCACGTTGGTCTGGGCTGCAAGACCGAGCGACAATGGACTACCCGGTTGCATGATCGTCACGTTCACCACTACGGAGCATCCGTTCGCATCCGTCACGGTCGCGCCATAGGAACCGGCGGCAAGACCGATCGCCGTGGCGGTAGTTTGGCCGTCGCTCCAGGCATAGGTGTACGGCGCGGTACCGTTCGTGGCGGTCACGGTCGCGCTGCCCGTGCTCTGTCCGAAGATCAGCACGTTGGTTTGCGCCGTGATGCTCGCACCGAGGGCGGCGGCCGGCTGCGTGATGGTCACGTTCTGAACGGTGCTGCATCCGTTCGCATCGGTGATCGTACAGGAATACCCGCCTGCGGCGAGACCGGTCGCCGTGGCAGAGGTCTGCACAGGGATGGTGCTCCAGGAATAGCTGTAGCCCGGTGTTCCGCCCGATGCGACCACGCTCGCGCTCCCTGTGGTGTTGCCGAAGCAGCCCACGTTCACCTGGGAGATGAGGCTCGCGCTCAAGGCGGTTGCGGGTTGTGCGATCGTCACGTTCACTGTCGTACTGCAGCCGTTCGCATCGGTGATGGCGCAGGAGTAGCTACCTGCCGGCAGGTTGTTCGCGGCGGCAGTGGTTTGGACCGGTGTGCTGTTCCAGGAATAGGAGTACGGAACGGTACCGCCGCTCACGCTCACGGTGGCGCTGCCCGTGCTGTTCCCGAAGCAGGCTACGTTGCTGCTGCCGCTGAGACTTGCGCTCAACGCAGCGGCGGGTTGAGAGATCGTCACGTTCGCCGACGTGCTGCAACCGTGCGCATCCGTGATCGTGCAGGTGTAAGTACCGGCAGCAAGATTGCTCGCGGTCGCGCTGGTTTGCGCAGGTGTGCTGTTCCAGGAGTATGAATACGGAGCGGTGCCGCCGCCCACGGTCACGGTGGCGCTGCCGGTGCTGTTGCCGAAGCAGAGCACGTTGGTCTGCGCACCGATCGATGCGCTGAGCACTGCAGCAGGCTGGGCGATGGTGACGTTCCCGGTCCGGCTACAGCCGCGCGCGTCGGTCACGGTCACCGTGTAGGTCCCGGCGGTCAAACCTGTTGCCGTGGCGCCGGTCTGCACCGGCGTCGTGTTCCAGCTGATGGAGTACGGCGCCACACCACCGGTAACGGTCGCGGCCGCGCTGCCATCCGACGCGCCGAAGCAGCTCACGTTCGCTGTCGTGCCGGCACCGGGATCGAGCACCGCGGGATCGACGAACGTCCAATCGTTCGTTCCACCGTCCGTGCAGCCGTTCGCGTCGGAGACCACGAGGGAATACGTTCCGGGAGCGAGGTTGTTGATGCTCGCGGTGCTCGCGCTGTACGACCCCGGCCCGCTCCACGCATAGGCCAGCGGGGCGGTGCCGCCGGATGCGGTCACATCGATCGAAGCGTTCGCATCACCGTTGCAGGTGATCTGCTGTACGCCGTTCGTGGTCAGTACGATCGGGGTCGGCTCTGTCAGATCGAAGCTGGCGCTCACACTGCAACCGTTCGCATCCGTAAGCACATAGGTGTAGGCTCCGGCCGGCAAACCGGTCAGGTCGAGTGCCGAGGAGGTGAAGCCTCCAGGACCGGTCCATGCATGGGTGTAGGGCATGGTGCCTCCGCTCACCGTCATGTCGATGCTCCCGTTGTTCCCACCGGCGCAGCTCACGTTCCA
>CAZFAW010000132.1:2862-7233 GCA_964517015.1 uncultured Chryseobacterium sp. | reverse complement strand
CCGTTGCTCGACAGCCTTGGCGTGGCAATGCGCACCTATTGAGCGCGGGCCCAGCTCCGTGAACGGCTCCTTTCAAGATGCGACGGTCCGCCCCGCGCACCGCGCGTCTCGCGCCTCGCTACGGCAGCTGCTCCGCCCGGGTGTTCGTGGGCACCACGCCGCCGATGTTCACCAGGATGATGTCGCGGTCGTTCCCGGTTCCGGTGTACTTCACCGTGCCGTCCAGGTTCGTATCCGTGGCGAGGTATCCCGTGACCGTGTTCGTGGGCACCGTGCCACCGATGGCGGTGAGGATCGGGTCGCGATCGTTGTTCGTGTTGGTGTACTTGAGCAGGCGTGGGGCCGGGCTGTCGATCAGTGCGTTGCCGGCCCAGAGCACCTGCACGCTGCCCACCTGCTTTTGCGCGGCGGTGCCGTAGGTGGCGGTGCCCGGGTTGGTGAACGGAATGGCGGTGGCCGTACCGCTGAGCGCCACGGCGCCGGCCGTCATGGCGCCGAGGTGGTTGCGATGGCGCACCGCCACGTAGTACTGGGCGCTGCCCACGTTCAGTATGACGGGCGAGGTGCCGTCGTTCGCGCTCACCACATCGCCGTCGCGCTGCACCAGGCATTGGCGCGTGGCCACGATGGCCGATGGATCCGCCGCAGACCGCAATTCGATGCGCACCCAATCCACGATCGCGTCGTTGCCCGTCACCGCAAGCACGCCGGCGGTGGTGGTCTCACCGCCACCGCCCGCGGCATTGGTGAAACCCATGGAGGTGTACGGTTCGGTGAGCGGGATCAGGCCGGCGGACCGCAGCCCGTCGTTCATGATCAGCGTGCCGGTGTTGTAGGGGCCTTCGAGCATCAGGTCGGCGTCCACCTTCACGCCCGCCGTGCCGGTGAGGCTCACATCGTCGATGGCCATGTCGCTGGTGCTGCCACTGCCCGTGATCCCACGGAAGCGCACACGCGTGTTCGAACTGATGTAGGGCGTGAGGTTCACGGTGACCTGCGCCCAAGTGTTGGTCTGGTTGCCGCTCAAGGTCCAAACGCCGGTGGTCCAGGCACCACCGTTCACCTGCACGTCCACGTTCAACGTGCCCATCGAAGCGCCGTACAGATGGCGCCAGAAGCCCAGGCTCACCGAGGTGTACCCGCTCAGGTCGAAGCAGGGGCTGGTGAGGATGGCCGTCTTGGTGGGGTTGTTCGGAGAGCTCGATTCGCAGTACAGGAAGTACCCGGCTCCACTGGTGTGGTCCACATCGGGTCCGGTGCTCGCCGTGGGTGTCGCGGCGTTGTAGCGCAGCCATTGGAAGTCCACTCCCGTGGCGTTCAATAGCCAGCCGCCCAGGCCCGCATCGAAATTCTGGGTGTAGGGTAGCGTGTTGGTGCAGGTGGACGGGATGCAGAAGCCGGTGATGGTCTGTGTGACCATGGTGCCGCCGCTGGCCAACAGGTTGCCGCCCGCATCGGTGAACGTGTAGTAGCCGTTACCGCCGACCCCCCACATGCCGTCGCCGTAGGAGTCGTTCACGCGCAGTTCGTAGCAGCCGTTCGGCAGGCAGATGTTCACATCGGGCTGAGGGTAGGTGCCCGCACTGGCTTGATCGGAATAGGGGCCACCGCTGGCATAGGTGGTGCCGCCACCGGGACTGGTGATGCTCCACGTTGTTTCGGAGCCGTACTGGTCCAGCACCAGGTGCAGCGTCGTCTGCGTGCACGCTTGTGTGGTGAAGGAGGCCGGATCGCTGTAGGTGCCGCTGCCACCGGCGCACACGGCTTGCACGCGGAAATCGTAGGACACCCCGAGGGTGAGCCCCGTGAGCGCGTAGCTCAGGCCGGTGACACTGGAGACGGTGTTCCACGTGCCGGAGCTCGAAGGCTTCCATTGCAGGTTGTACAACGTGGAGCCGGCCACGGCGCCCCAGTTCAGGGTGGCGGACACATCGGCCAGGAAGGTGGTGTAGAGCAGGGTGGGGGTGCCGCATCCTGCGCCGCAGGCGCCCAGGCAGGCGGCCGCGTTGATGTTGTTCACGATCACTGCGGTGGGCTGCGGCCCGAAGCCGTTGTTGAAGTTGATGCCCACGGCGTCGAGGTGGCAGTAGCTCATGATGGTGCCGCCGGAGGAAGGGATGGGTGCGCCGCTGCACGAACCTTCATAGCCATAGCCGTGCGCGGGTCCGCAACCGTCGATCGCCGTGCTGTTGCCGTTCCACACGCAGGCGTGGGTGTGGCGATCGCCCAGCAGGTGGCCTTGTTCGTGGGTCACCACCATGGCGCTCCAACTGTACGTGGGCACCGTGGCGTAGCTGTTGGTGATCCCGCTGTAGCACTGCGAATTGTCCAGGTTGGCGTTGCACAGGCCGCTGAAGCCCGCGGCGATCCCCCCGCCACCGGCATAGCCCAGCAGGTTGCCCAAATTGCCATTGAAGCTGTTGCGGTAGCTCTGGAACTGCCCCAGCAGCGCGCTGGTGCTGGTGGCGGTGTAGGGGCTGGTCACGTCCCACACGAACAGTTGCGACAGCAGCACCGAGATGCCGTCGTTCGCATAGATCGTGGAGCTCTGGTTGAACAGGCCCGTGACGTAGTTCGATGTGTTCACCACGCTGCCCTTGTCCAGGAACACGTCGTAGTTCACTTCCCAATACAGCCCCACGCAGTTCACCGTCTTCGCCGAGCCTTGCGGCTTGAGCTTGTCCTTGCTGTAGCCGAAGTCGTCCTCCACCGTGCCGCATTCCATCACGGGGGGATCGATCAGGTCACGCTCGGCGTAGTAGATGTGCTCGGACGTTCCGCCGTTCAAGCGGCCCAGCACGTGGTTGCCGTTCTTGTCGCTCACGAAGCCCATCACCTCATCGGGGAAGATGCTGATGGCGGCCAGCGTTCCCGGCTCACCGGCGACGATGCCGCGGTAGTGCAGGCCCGGGGCGACATCCACCGGCGTGCCCGTGCTGGCGGCGATCACCGCGAACCCATCGGCGAAGATGTTCGCGCGTTGCAGGGTGAGGTCGATCGATCCGTCGGCGGTGGGTACGGTGAGGCGCAGGTTCGTGGGGTGCTGATCGATCAGTGCCGCGAGCGCCACTTCGTCCAGGTCGAGCACTTCGCCCTTGTCCACCACGGAGCCGATCAGGGCATCGCGGGTGGTGGAGGTCGAGGGATGGAAGGGATGAGCGGGCGTGAAGGCCGTCCCACGCGACGCTTGCTCCATGATGCCGGCAGCCACTTGGCCCGAGGTCGACAGTTGTGCGTGGGCCGCGAACGCGAGCAGTACGAAGAAGGAAAGCACCGGGATCCGGGACATGCGGGTAGTGGGGTTCATGGGCGTGGGCGAAATGTGCCTTCGGAGGTGGGTTTATTCAAGGGTGGGCAAATTAGAAGGATCCGAACCGCGTTTCCAGAGGAGAGGGAGCGGAAGGAGGGTCCCGCCGATACAAGGACCGTCAACCTGGGCGGATCTTCGTTCCGTGGCGGCGCGTGCCGAACTTCGGCCCGATGGCCCGCCAAGCCTTCCCGCGCAGTTCGGCCCCATGGATCACGCTGGTGATCCATGCCGGCGCCATGGCCGCCTTGGTGTTCCTGTTGAAGTACGCGGAGTACCGGTTCTGGATCCGAGAGCTGCGCATCGAGGTCTATGTGGGCATCGTAGCGGTGCTCTTCACGGCGTTGGGGGTGTGGATCGGCAGGAAGTTGCTCGAAGGAAGGAAGAAGGATCCCCCGGCCGATCCCTCCCCGGCACCGAGCCCTGAGGCCGCTCGTGCCCTGGGCATCAGCGGGCGTGAACTGGAGGTGCTCCAACTCATGGCCCTCGGTCACTCCAACCAGGAGATCGCCGACCGGCTCTTCATCTCCCTCCCCACGGTGAAATCCCATACCTCCAACCTCTTCGTGAAGCTGGACGTGAGCCGCCGCACCCAGGCCGTGCACAAGGCGAAGGCGGCGGGGATCCTGCCGTGAAGGCTGCGACGGAAGTCGGATTTTCGATGCTGGGACCGCGATCCATACCAAAGGATGAGGGCGGAACGCCGTTCCGTGCCGTGGTTCGCGGCCACAAGACGCAACACCCATGAAAAAGCTCGTCCTTACCTATGGCTTGATCGCCGGCTGCATCGTTTCCGCCTTCATGTGGATGACCCTGGGAAGGGAGGACCACGATTTCGACCAAGGCATCTGGATCGGGTACACCACCATGGTGATCGCCCTTTCCACCATCTTCTTCGCGGTGAGATCCTACCGGGACAGGCACCTGGGCGGGCGCATCTCCTTCGGCAAGGCCTTCCTCATGGGCGTGTACATCAGCGTGATCGCTTCCACGCTGTACGTGGCCTCCTGGCTCGTGCTCAGCGGCACCTCCGACCACGACTACATGGCCGATTACTACACCCA
>CAZFAW010000132.1:0-2762 GCA_964517015.1 uncultured Chryseobacterium sp. | reverse complement strand
GTCGCCGAGGGTTTCCCGTCCACCGCGAACGGGTACTACTTCATCACCACTTCGAATTTCGGCGGCACGCCCCTGCCCATGCATGGCGTCATCCTGGACGGGGCCGGCCACGTGGCCTACCGGAAGACCGCGCAAGGCATGTCCGCGTTCCGCGCCTGGCCCGATGGACGTTTGAGCCATTCGAGCAGCGTGGGCCACCTCCTCCTGGACAGCACCTTCGCGGTGATCGATACCATCAATTGCGCCAACGGCATTGCCACCGATTAGCACGATCTGCGGATCCTTGACAACGGGCATTACCTGTTGCTCGGTATGGAAACGCTGGTCATGGACCTCAGCGGATACGCGGTGTTCCCTCCCGGCAGTTCGCCGGGAAGCGCCACCGCCCAGGTGAAGTGCAACGTGATCCAGGAACTGGACGAGAACGAGGATCTGGTGTGGGAGTGGCACCTGGTGGACCACTTCGACTTCCTGGAAGTGGATCCCGCGCGGCTCACCGATCCCAACGTGGTGGATTGGAGCCATTGCAACGCCGTGGATCTGGACCAGGACGGGAACGTGCTGCTTTCCTGCCGCCATTTCAACGAAGTGATCAAGATCGATCGGAGCACGGGCGAGGTGATCTGGCACCTCGGCGGCGCGAGCAACGAGTTCACCTTCACGAACGATCAAGGCTTCGTGGGGCAGCACGATGTCCGCAGGCTGCCCAACGGGAACATCACGCTCTTCGACAACGGGCTGCCCGGTACACATCCCTGTCGCGGTGTCGAATACGAATTGGATGAGATGGCGATGACCGCCACCCTGGTCTGGGAGCGCGCGTATGGCGCACCGGCATTCAGCCGCGCGCTTGGCAGTGTGCAGCGGAGGGCGGACGGCAGCACCGTGATCGGCTGGGGCGCGATCACGCCGGACAACGTCATGTTCTCCACGTACGCACAGGACGGTACACAACTGAACGAGCTGCGTTTCGTGGACACCCTTTCGACCTATCGCGCGACCTTCTTCGATGACCTGCCGTTCACGCTGGCACGGCCGGTGATCGCGTGCACCACTTCCGTCGGGTCGTACCAGGTCACAGCCGATGCCGGCTGGTCCTCCTATGCATGGAGCACGGGCGCCACGGGACCTTCGATCACGGCGGCGCTCGGCGACACCTTGTGGGTGGAAGTGCCCGCCGGCCCCGGCACAGGGTGGTTGCGCTCGGAACCCTTGGTGGTGGGCCCGGATTGTCTGTTTTCCGGCATGGAAGAGCTGGCACCGTCGGCCATCGATGTGCATCCGAACCCGGCCCACGATGCCGTGGTGGTCCTGTTCGGCGAAGTGAGCGGCCCCCACACGGTGGAACTGTTCGACGCGATGGGGCGCATGCTCGAGAGCCGCGCGACAGGGGCCGATCGACTGCGTCTGTCGTTGGAGCAGGTACCGGGCGGGATGCTCCTGCTTCGCGTGGACGGCCGCACCTTCCGGATCGTGAAGGATTGAAGCGATCGCGCGGTCGGTGCGCATGCCGTGCCGCTTGCGCCCTGAGCTTCGGAAAGGAATGCCGGCGGACCGCTCAGGATCCAGCCACCACCGGCACCACCTCGGCGTCTAGGTTGCGGAACCGCCGTGGCACGGCAGCGCGGATCGCATGGGTGAGCGCTTCCAAGGCCTTCTGTCGCACGAAAGGCTTGCGTACCACGAGCACCACCTCGCGCACCGGTTCGGGTGCGGCGAACCGCCGGATGTTCCGTTCACCTTCGAGCACCGAGAGCTCCGGCACCAGGGTGACACCGCTCCCGCTGTCCACCATGCGCTTGAGCGTTTCGATGCTGCCCGTGCTGTACACGATGTTGTCGTGACCTGCCGAGCTGGGTTGCTGGCACACGCTCAAGGCCTGGTTGCGCAAACAATGGCCTTCGCTCAACACCCACAACGGTTCCCGGCGAAGGTCCTTGCGGGCGATGCGCCGTTTGCGCAACAGACCGTGGCCGGCGGGCAGGTAGGCGAGGAAGGGCTCGAAGAACAGCGGGATGGTCTCCAGGCCCGCACCCTCGATGGGCCCGGCCAGGATGCCGATATCGAGCTGGCCGTTGCGCAGGGCCTTCAGGATGCGGCTCGTCTTGCGTTCGTCGATCGCAAGGCGCGCCTCCGGGTGTTCGTCGGCGAACCGCGCCAGGAACAAGGGCAACAGGTACGGTGCGAGCGTGGGGATGATCGCGATGCGGTAGAGCCCCGAGGTGCCGGTGCGCAATTCCTTCACCAGGTCCTTCAATTGTCCCGCTTCGCGCAGCACCACGCGCGCCTGCGCGATCAACGCCGCGCCTTCCGCCGTGGGCCGTGCGGGCTTCGCGCCGCGCTGGAAGATGGTCACGCCCAGTTCGTCCTCGAGCTTGCGCACCATCATGGTGAGGGTGGGTTGCGTGACGTGGCAATGCCGCGCGGCACGGCTGAACTGGCCCGTGTCGGCCACGGCCGTGATGTACTGCAGTTGTTGGAGCGTCATTCGATGGCGTCGATACAGGCATCGAAACTATCGAACGTGTCGATGATGCATGTCAGGGTAGTTTCGCACGTCCTTCCGCACCTTCACCTGTAGAACGCGCAGCAACACGATCGGGAACGGTCCTTCCAAAGCACCACCACCATGGCACACGAACATCCGCACGGCGCACCCCTCGAGGGTGTCGCGCACCCCACCAACGGCAACGGGAAATGCCCCGTCTTCCACGGCGCACAGGCCCTTCCTGTGGCAGGCCGCGGCCGCCGCAACAAGGACT
>CAZFAW010000131.1:0-7251 GCA_964517015.1 uncultured Chryseobacterium sp. | reverse complement strand
CCCTGCTGCACATGGACGATGCCGCGCTGCGCAGTGCGGTGGAGCAGGTGCACATCTTCACCCGCATGTTCCCCGAAGCCAAGTTGCGGATCGTGGAAACCCTCAAGGACCTGGGGCACGTGGTGGCGATGACCGGAGATGGCGTGAACGACGGGCCCGCATTGAAGGCTGCGCACATCGGGATCGCCATGGGAACGCGCGGCAGCGATCTGGCACGCGATGCGGCGGACCTGATCCTGACCACAGACGACCTGGCCCGCATGGTGGACGCCGTGGCGATGGGCCGCACCATCTATGGCAATCTGAAGAAGGCGATCCAGTACATCATCTCCATCCACATCCCGATCATCCTCACCGTTTCGCTGCCCTTGTTCCTGGGTTGGGCCTACCCGAGCATCTTCACCCCCATGCACGTGATCTTCCTGGAACTGATCATGGGCCCCACGTGCAGCATCGCTTACGAGAACGAGCCGCTGGGCCCCGACGGCATGCGTCGCCCGCCGCGACCGGCGCAGCTCACCTTCCTGGGCTGGCGCGAACTGTGGGTGAGCATACTGCAAGGACTGGTGATCGCCGCAGGCACGCTCGGCATGTATCGTCTGGGGGTGCGTTGGTCGCTGGGCGAGGACCTGGTGCGCACGCTGGTCTTCGTCACCCTGATCGTGGCCAACGTGGGCCTCACGTTCGTGGACCGCTCGTTCACGCGATCGGTGGTACGCACCTTCGCACACCGCAATCCGTTGCTGCACGGCATGGTGCTGCTCACCCTGGCCATGCTGGCCGCCCTGCTCGCCGTACCGATGCTGCGCGCGTTCTTCCACCTCGCCGTGCCCACGCTCCAACAGTTCATCACGGCCTCAACGATCGGGCTCGCATCGGTGCTTTGGTTCGAGGGGTACAAGTGGGCGCGGCGCAGGCGGGTCACCGCCGACGGATAGTTTCGCGCCCCCTGCCGATCCACATGAAGAACTACATCCTACCCTGTGTGGTGCTGGCCGCCTGCGGTCAAGCGCCGGAACCCACCGAACAGCACGTGCAGAAACCCGATTACCCCGCCACGCGCAAGGACAGCCTTGCCGGCGACACGTTGCACGGCACCTTCGTCGCCGATCCCTATCGCTGGCTGGAGGATGACACGAGCAAGGCCACGGCCGAATGGGTGAAGGCCCAGAACGGGGTGACCGACGCCTACCTGTCGGGCATCGCCTTCCGGGAAGCGATCGCGAAGCGCTACGAGGAGCTCTACAACTTCCCCAAGACCACGGCGCCGTACAAGGTGGGCGACCTCTTCTTCATCAGCACCAACACCGGCCTGCAGAACCAGTTCGTGATCAACGTGCGCAAGGGGCTCGATGGAAAGGACCAGGTGTTCATCGATCCGAACACCATCGACCCCGCGGGCACCACCACCTTCAACCTGCTCGGCGCCAGCCGCAACGACCGTTACATGGCCGTAGGCGTGCAGAAGGCCGGCAGCGACTGGCAGGACATCACGGTGTACGACCTCACGACGTTGCAACCGACGAAGGACGTGTTGAAGTGGTGCAAGTTCAGCGGTGCCGCCTGGTACAAGGACGGGTTCTTCTACAGCCGCTATCCGGAGCCGGCCAAAGGCACCGAACTGAGCGCGGCGAGCAAGTTCCAGAAAGTGTACTACCACCGCCTCGGCGATCCGCAGGAGAAGGACGCGCTGGTGTGGGAGAACAAGGAGAACGGCGACCTGTACGTGGGCTGCAGTGTCACCGAAGGCGAGGAATTCGCCACGCTCACCATCAGCACCGGCACCGACGGGTTCGAGACCTGGTTCCACGACCTGCGGGGCGGCATGCTGCCGGACCCTTCCACGCATTGGGTGCCCCTGCAGCAGGGCTTCGAGCACAAGACCAGCGTGATCGAGTTCGTTCCCGCCACGGGCCGCTTCCTCGTGCTCACCGAGGTGGACGCCCCCAACTACCGTGTGGTGGACGTGGATCCCAAGCATCCCGCCAAGGAACTGTGGAAGGACGTGATCCCCGAACGCAAGGAACTGCTGCAAAGCGCCTTCACCGGCGGTGGGATCCTCTTCGCCGAGTACCTGAAGGATGCGACCAGCCGGTTCCATCGCTACGCGCTGGACGGCACGGGCGATCAGGAGATCCCCCTGCCCGACATCGGCAGCGCAGGCGGCTTCGGAGGCAAGCGCGAGGACACGTTCAGCTTCTACAGCTTCACCTCGTTCACCGATCCCGGCACCATCTACAAGTACGACTACGCCAGCGGCAAGAGCGAGCTCTATTTCCGGCCCCAACTGAAGTTCGACCCCAGCGATTACCGCACCGAGCAGGTGTTCTATGCGAGCAAGGACGGCGTGGAGGTGCCCATGTTCATCGTGCACAAGAAAGGCGTGGAGAAGAACGGCAAGAACCCCACGATGCTCTATGCCTACGGCGGCTTCAACATCAGCCTCACCCCGAGCTTCAGCACCAGCCGCATGCTGCTGCTGGAACAAGGCGGTGTGTTCGCGCTGGCCAACCTGCGCGGCGGCGGCGAATACGGGGAGGAATGGCACCGCGCCGGCATGAAGGAGAAGAAGCAGACCGTGTTCGACGATTTCATCGCCGCCGCGGAATACCTGATCAAGGAGAAATGGACCGACACACCGCACCTGGGCGTGAACGGCGGCAGCAACGGCGGGCTCCTCATCGGTGCGGTGGAGACCCAGCGCCCCGACCTGTTCGGTGTATGCATACCCGAAGTGGGCGTGCTGGACATGCTGCGCTTCCAGAAGTTCACGGCCGGCTTCGGCTGGGTGCCGGAGTACGGCAACGCCGACAACAGCAAGGAGGAGTTCGACTACCTGCGCAAGTACTCGCCGTTGCACAACGTGAAGCCCGCGAACTACCCCGCCACGCTGGTGATGACCGCCGACCACGACGATCGTGTGGTGCCCGCGCACAGTTTCAAGTTCATCAGCACCCTGCAACCCGCCCAGCAAGGCACCGCGCCCGTGCTGATCCGCGTGCAGACCCAGGCGGGCCATGGCGCCGGCATGCCCACCCACATGATCATCGCCCAACAGGCGGACAAGTGGGCCTTCTTCTTCCAGAACGTCGGGCTCACACCGAAGTACGGGTTGATGGACCGGATGCCGAAGTGATCGCCGACCGGGAAGGCGGCGCAGGCCACCCCTCCGCTACTTTCAGCGTCCCTCCGGCATGCGCATCCCCACCACCGTTGCGGCGCTCGCCTTGCTGCCCCTGGCGGGCAACGCCCAATTGACCTACGCGCTGGACAGCACCACGCTGTTGATCGATGTGGTGGTGGACAGCGATCGCGTGGACGCCCCCTGGGAGATCCTCTGGGGGCCCGACGAACGGTTGTGGATGACCGACGGCCCGCTGATCACGCGGTGGGACCCGTTGTCCGATGCGATCGACACGGTGTACGATCGTGGTCGTGGGAACGGCCTGGGCATGGCGCTGCATCCCGACTTCCCCGGCACACCGGTGGTGATGGCCGTGTTCGACACCGGAACCTACTACGCCGGCAATACCTGGTGCGAGGTGGTGCGACTGGAATACGATGCGGTGAACGACACGATCGCCAGCGAGACCGTGCTCTTCGGTTACTACCATGCCGGTGAGCATGCCGGAGGTCGGGTGCTGTTCGACACCACGAACAACGTGCTGGTGACCACCGCCGATTACTGGCTGAACGGGCCCGACACGCTGTTCTCGCCCGTGGGCAAGACCTTGCGCTTCGCCATGGACGGTTCCGTGCCCGCGGACAATCCCAGGGCCGACCGCACGTGGACATGGGGCCACCGCAATCCCCAAGGGTTGGCCTTGCTGCCCAACGGTTCCGTGGTGAACACCGAGCACGGCCAGATGTACCAGTCGAACGAGATCAATCTGATCCAGCGGAACGAAGACCACGGCTATCCATACTACGACGGCACGTCCTGTTTCCTGTTCCCGGACACGTGCACCTCGGGTACGTACAGCTTCGTGGCGCCGCTGCGCACATTCGACCATCCCCCATCGGGTGCGGAATTCTATGGGCACACGGCGATCCCCGAATTCACAGGCAAATTGATCTGCACCGTCCTCTGGCACCGCGGGCTCATGACCTTCGGCTTCAACGCGGACCTGGACAGCATCACGTCGGAGACCTATCTCGAGGGCGGCGCCTTCGACGACATGGTGCGCAACCGCGACATCGCGATCCGGCCCGACGGCGGTTTCTACCTGATCACGAACGACCGGCAGGATGCGCGCATCCGCTGGGTGCATCCGGACCTGAGCACCTCGGTGGGAACACCGCTCGCGAGCCCCTCCACATTGCTGGCATGGCCCGTTCCCGCGCGCGATCACCTGATCGTTGCCGGGGCCGGACAGGATCCCCTTGCACTGTTCGACGCCCTGGGGCGACTGTGGCCGGTGCCCGTGCAACGCATGGGCGAACGGTGCCTGCTGGATGTGCAGGTGCTGCCGCCCGGTACCTATTCCGTTCGGGCAGGCACGCGTTCCACGCGGTTCATCAAGCCATGAACGCCTGCATGCGGTACCTGCTGATCGCCAACGCGGGCCTTGCGCTCGCAGCGTTCGTGCCGTGTGCCGCGCCGGTGCGCACCGATCGTTTCGCATTCGACGTGTTCGATCCGCATGCGGACCGGATCAGCATGCACTGGAAAGACACGAGCGAGCAAGTGATCGGTTCGCTGGGCGCGCTGGAGCGGCTGCTGACCGCACAGGGACGCACGCTGGTGGCCGCCATGAACGGCGGCATGTACATGGAGGACCGCACCCCATTGGGCCTTTTCGTGGAAGAGGGCGTGGTGAAGCATCGCCTCAATACCATGAAGCAGGCGCACGGGAACTTCTACCTGCAGCCGAACGGTGTGTTCGGCATCACCGACGGGAACGATGCGTTCATCGTGACGACCGATGCGTACCCGGATCGCACGCATGTCCGTTGCGCCACGCAATCCGGTCCGATGTTGGTGATCGACGGCGCGATCAACGACGGGTTCACCGCGGGATCGGAGAACCTGAACATCCGCAATGGCGTGGGCCTGCGCGCGGACGGTCGCGTGGTGCTGGCCATTTCCCGCACACCGGTGAACCTGTACGACTTCGCCCGCTTCTTCCTCGACCAGGACTGTTCGCAAGCCCTCTACCTGGACGGGTTCGTGAGCCGCGCGTTCCTGCCCGCCGCTGGCGTGGAACAACGCGATGGCAGCTTCGGTGCCCTGATCGCCGTATCCCGATGACCCTTCATCTTCGCCCCATGACCCATCTTCTTCGCCCGCGGAACCTGGTGTTCGTCCTCGCAGCAGCGTTCGCCGCGGATGCGCGCAGCCAGTCGGCCTCCGCGCTTTTCCTGGGGAACAGTTATACCTACGTGAACGACCTGCCCGGGCTGGTGGAGCAACTGGCGCTCTCCCTCGGCGATACGCTGACCACCGGTATGGCGGCCGTGGGCGGCTACCAACTCGGCAACCACGTGGGCGATGCCGCCTCGGTAGCCGCCATCGCTTCGCAGCCATGGGATTTCGTGGTGATGCAGGAGCAAAGCCAGTTGGGTGCGCTTCCCTTTGACCTGACCGGCTTCGAAGCGGGGGCCGCCGCGCTCACCGACCTGATCGAGGCGAACGACGAATGCACCTACCCCGTGCTCTACATGACCTGGGGCCGGCAGAACGGCGATGCGGCCAACTGCCCCTCGTTCCCCTTCATGTGCACGTACGCGGGCATGCAACAGGCGTTGCGCGACAACTACATCGACGTCGCTGTGCAGAACGATGCCTATGCGGCACCCGTGGGCTGGGCGTGGAAGCACGTACGCGACACGCATCCGGGGATCGCCCTGTACCAGTCGGATGAAAGCCACCCCTCGATCAACGGGAGCTACCTCGCGGCCTGCGTGTTCTACTGCACCTTCTTTCGCCAGAGCTGCGTGGGCGCATCCTTCACCTCCTCGTTGCCGCCCGACACCGCTGCGGTGCTGCAGGCGATCGCCAGCTCCACCGTGCTGGACAGCCTGGACGTTTGGAACATGAACGTGCCGAACGGCACCGATGCCAGCATCACCGGTACGAGCAGCGGTGCATGGAACGAGATCACCTTCCACCATCCCGGCCAGGGCGCGCACTGGTGGTGGTGCTCCAACGGCGCCACCTCCATCGAGGCCGAACCCACGTTCGTGTTCGCTACGCCGGGTATCTACGACCTCACGCACATCTACCAGGATCCGTGCGGCAACATCGACACGGCCCAATGGACCGTGGAAGTGATCGCGAGCGGCATGCAACCCGTTCCTCTTGCAAGCGCGGTGCAGGTCGTGGCCGGGTTGCATGCGATCACCGTGCGCGGCGCCTTGCCCACCGATGTGTTGACCCTCCACGATGCGCTCGGGCGCGTGTTCTACTCCGGCCGCATGGATGCCGGTGACCGCACGATCCCGTGCCAGCCGGGTCCGTGTTCCTGGCGCATGTCCGGGCCCGCAGGCGTTCGCGGATCCGGCGTGGTCGCGGTGCCCTGACGTTCCGGCGCTCGCGCACACCCGTGCACGGAGCGTGTACGGCGCACCGGAACGGTCGTGCGGGAATGTAGGTCAACTCCTTCAGGATGCCACCGTTCACCGCACAAGTGGATCGTGCTAGCATTGTGCGATGCTCCACCGCGGACCGATCACCCGTTCGTTGCGCCGCATGTTCGGCGAGCATACCACGCTGATCCTCGCCAGCGTGGTGATCGGCCTGCTTGCCGCTCTGGCCGCGGTGGCCCTGAAGGTGGGTGTGAACGAACTTACCCGCCTTTTGCACGGTTGGTTGTTCGGGTCGCGGCGCGATCTGCTCTCGCTGGTGATCCCCACGGCGGGCCTTGCGCTCTGCGTGCTCTTCACCCGGTACTGGCTGAAAGGCGACCTGGGCCGCGGGCTGCCGAGCCTGCTGAAGACGATCCGCGAACGCGACAGCGTGGTGGAGAAGCACAAGTTGTACTCGCAGGTGGTCACCAGCATCCTCACCATGGGCACGGGCGGTTCAGCGGGCCTGGAAGCCCCGATCGCTTCCACCGGCGCGGCCTTCGGCAGCCGGGTGGCCCTGTGGCTGCGGTTCGACAAGGCGACGCGCACGCTGCTGCTGGCCTGCGGATCGGCCGCGGGGATCTCGGCCATCTTCAACGCACCGATCGCCGGGGCCATCTTCGCCATGGAGATCCTGCTGGTGAACGTGGCGATCCCGCAGATGGTGCCGGTGCTGATCAGCTC
>CAZFAW010000130.1:0-7300 GCA_964517015.1 uncultured Chryseobacterium sp. | reverse complement strand
GGTAGAAACAAGATGTAGTCGCCGTTGGGAAGTTCGGTAATGGGCACATGCACCGCCGTGGCTCCCGGTGCCAAGGGAATGGTGCGTAGCCTGCGCCCGAACGCATCGTACACTTGCACCTCATCGCCGACCGTGGCCGCTCCAGAGCAGGTCAAGGTCAACAGGCCCGCAATAGGGTCGCTGAACAAGGCCCACGTTCCAACCTCACCCTGATCAACAGCAGCAACACCTGCACAGTAATTCGGGTCCGGCGATACGCATACATCATCAACGAAGGCATAGGAGCCGCCCAAGGTTCCGTAAACCGTATCCTGGATCGATGGCCAGCTGAGCGAGTCCTCGAAAAAATTCGTGATCGCCACGTAGCGGTATGCCGAATCGGGAACGTACGCTCCGCTCACCGTAACCCAGGTGGCCGAAGTGTCCGCCAGTACGGTATCCATGTACACGGCCGCACTGTTGGGGTACAAGTAGGCCGACCAGTCCGTCGGTAGGTCCATGAAGAACTTGAGCCCAGGTCCGCGGGCCTTCCAATTGGCCGAACCCCAGAAGATGGAACCGTAGCCGCCACAGGAGGTCTTGAAGGAGATGTATACCGGTATTCCCGGTTGCAACGGTTGCACCAATTCAGCAGCGATGATTTCTCTGAAGTCGTAGTCATTGTAAGAGTAGGTACCCATACCCATATAGGCCTCACCATGTGCGGGTAGCTGGTAGCCGGGATAGTTGAAGGGTACTCCACAGACGACTCCCCCGGCACAGGCGTTGAAGTAGTCAGGGGACTGGTTGGAGTTGTTCTCCCAACCCGCCGCGCGCCACCATTGCCCGAAATAGTCGGGGCAGGCTGTGGTGTCTTCGAAGGAGCCGTTCGGCACCAAATTCTGCGCATGCAGCACGGGGTTCACGGCCACACACAAGCAAAGGGCAAGCACCGGCTTCATCGCATTACGGAGTTCGATGGCGAGAAGGTAACGCGCCGGAGCGCTGGCACCACGTGTGCGTGCGCAGCATGCCCTGCCAACCCCTGCGCGGTTCTAGAGAGAGAGAGAGCCGGGAATCGGCCCATGGATCGAAGGAAGCAGGGACACCACGATCATGGCGCCCACACGCTATGCGATGGAACGGGCCTTTTGTGCGCGCGGTTGAAAACGATCGTTCGACCCGTATCCACCAGGCCGAAGGCGGCAGGGCCACGCCATGCCGGGTATGGTTGTGAGCGATCAAGTCCAGGGGCACATGCGTTCGGCGAGCGGAAACGGAAGGAGGGCCGCGTACCGGCGGCCCTCCTTCCGTGCTTCCGTTCGTTCAACGCATCACCTGCACCGAACGCGCCGCCGAGCGGTCCGCGCCGATCATACGCAAGGTGTAGGTGCCGCACGCCAGGGTGCGCACGTCCAGTTCCATGGTTGCGTTCGCCGTGTTCACCGCACGCTCCACGACCACGCGACCGGTGGCATCGCAGACCTGCAGCCGCACGGTGCCCTGGAGCCCCGCCAGCGGAACGATCAGGCTGTTTGAAGCGGGGATCGGGTACACCGCGCCGAGCAGCCCTGCCAGCGTGGCGTCCATTTCCTCCACGCTCACGATGCCGTAGAACCAGTCGTGGCTCAATTGGACCATCTGGTCGGCCACGGCCGTGTTCACCATTTGTTCCGGGCCCGTACCGAAGTACACCAGTTTGTGCGTGGCGGTCTGTGCACGCAGCCCGCCGATCTTCGAGGGGTTGTTGTACCGCATGATCGGAACGGCAGGTGCGATCGGGGTGATCTGGTCGGGATAGGTGTTGCCGGCGAACACGTTGTTGATCGTGGAGTTCGGTACGGGGCCGAACACGGCGTCCGCATCCTCGAAGTTCACCTGCGAATCGGCACTGCTGCCATCGGCCACGAAATCCGCGAGCAGATGATCGGTATAGAACGCCTGGGTGACGGGCGTGCCGTAGCTGCCCGTCGCGCCGCTTTGGTCCCAGCCGATGTCCTGGCCGGCGATCATGAGATTGCCGCCGGCATCCATGAACGCGGCCAGCGCGTTGGCCACGGCATCGGTGTAGCTCGGGAAGGTCCAGCTGATGTTCAGGTAAAGGTTGTTCACATCGTTCAATGCGCCAGCCTGCGCGAACGCCAGGTAGTCGGCACGGGTGGTCGCGGCCTTGGCCGGTTCGGTGTCCAAGCCGCCCAGGTACAGCGGTTCGTACGCCTCGGCCTGCGGGTTGGTGACCACCAGATCGTGCACGCCGCTGATCACATGGTACTCCTTGAACAGGATGGGCGCGCCCGGGTTGCTCAACGACGCGACGCTCAACTCGTAGTGGCCGATCCCCGCATCCGGACCGGGGGTCACATCGACCTCCAGCGCTACGCTCGCCCCGCTGGTGATGCTCACCGTGGTGCTGCTGGTGTAGCTCACGCCATCCACCTTGAAGCCGGCGGTCCAACCGGCCGGCTGCCCGTTCACCGTGAGCGATACGAGGTATTGATCATCGACGCCCAGGCCGTTGGTGAAACTCCCGGTGAAGGAGGTAAGGGTGGCGTCGGTTCCTCCGCGGTAGGGTAGCGGATCGCCCACCAGATCGCCGATCACCAACGTGGTACCACCATCCGCGGCCACTTCGCGCGCCTGATAGACCTCGCTTTGGTATTCGCTCACGAAAGCCACCACTTCGCAGTTCGCGATGTTCCACGTGGCGGGCACCGTATAGGTGTAGGTGCGATCCACGGTGCTTCCCGCAGTGGGGTTGCCCACATCCTCTCCCCACGTGTCGGTGAGGTAGTGACGCAACACGTGCACATGGTCATAGTCGGTATGGTTGCCGTTGGCATAGTCCGTCTGCCAGCCGATCAGGTGGTTCTCCTTCACGAGCACGCTGACATAGTCGTTGCCGCTGGGGCTGTCCGAGGTGTAGAGTGCGTGCACGTGCACGGTGAGCTCCTGGGTGCCACTGTCGTAACTGCTTTCCACCCCGACGTTCACAGGCGAGGGCAAGGTGAGCAGTTCGTTCACGGCACCTTCCCAGGCACCGCGGCCCAGGTCATCAGCGCCGCCGAACAGATGCCGGCCGATCACACCGGCAGGGTAGCCGCTGATGGTGAAGTGGGCGTCGATATCGGTTCCCTCCGGCGTACGGAAATCCGGTTCACCCGTTGAGGGAACTGCGAACACCCCGGCGTGGACCCCCACCACCACGAGCCGATCGGTGAGTGCGGCTTCCAGGCTGGCGGCAATGACGTGGCCTTCGGGGCAATACCCGCAATGGATCCCGGTGAAATCCTCCAGAAGGGCCGTGCGGTTCTCCGGAGCGGTGTTCACCAACGATTGGGCGCCGGCAACAGCGGGCACGAGCAGCAGCAGTGTAGGGATCGACCTCATGGTTCGTGTGCGTTAAGGTGCGGGCAATGTAATCCGCTGGGAGCGGGCGCTCGCTGACGCGAAGCGAGGAGGATCGGAAGGCTGATCGGACGGAAGTAACAAGGCCCCGACGATGTCGGGGCCCTGTTACCTGTCGCTACCTAGCCTTTGGCAGCCAGCGTGTGCGTCCGTGGTCAGCGATACCCGTTGATATAGGCGTTGGCGATGATCTCGCTCTCCCGGATCAGGCCCTGGACGATCTCACGGATGAGGTCGTTGAGCTGTTGGTCCGAGAACCTATGCAGGTCGCTGTATACGTGCGTTTTGCGCTTGCTGCTCTTGATGAAGGCTATCTTATCCTTCTTCGTCATGGGCACCTTCTACGGCGGTGCGGGGCAAAAGGCTGCGATCGGGCCTTGGAAGATGAGCAAAGCCCCGCCAGGCCTGCAAAGCACAGCGGCGGTGCCCCTTCCGGGGCCCCGCCGCCGCTTCACCAAAACCCGTTTCCGGGCCCTCTTTCCGTTCCGGGAACGCCTAGATCGCCAATCGGCCCATCCGGGCGCGCAATTCCTGCATTTCGCGCAACTTCTTCATGTAGCGCCCAAGGTCTCCGCTCAGCATGAGGCGCATGGCTTGGCGCTTCAGGTGCACATAGTGCTTCAGGTTGCTCAACATGACCGTTGATCGTTAGGGGTTCAGAAGGATAACAGCCAACCACCGTGCCAAATTGTGCGCAGCCGTGCCATCCTGCGCGGATCGTACGCCCGGGTTGAGGGCGCCTGCGTATTTTCGCCACATGGCCTTCCCTCCCCTTCTGGTCGGTATCGCCGGGGGAAGTGGCTCCGGCAAAACGAGCCTGATCCGCGCCGTACGCGGTTCCTTTCCGGAGGGCAGTGTGAGCGTGGTGTCGCAAGACGATTACTACCACCCTCAGGAGCGACAGGCGCGCGATGGCAACGGCTGGGTGAACTACGACCTTCCCACGGCGGTGGACCTCGATGCGTTCTCGTCGGACCTGGCCCAATTGAAAGCGGGCCGGTCGATCCGCCGCATGGAGTACACGTTCAACAATGCCGATCGTGTTCCGGGTTGGGTGGAAACCCGTCCGGCGCCCATCGTGCTCGTGGAGGGGCTGTTCGTCCTTCACCACACCCCCATGCGCGAGGCCTTCGACCTGCGTGTGTTCGTAGACGCTCACGAGGATACCCAATTGGCCCGGCGCCTGCGCCGCGATCGCGACGAACGCGGGTACGGCGAACATGAGGTCCGTTATCAGTGGGAGAACCATGTGCTGCCGGCGTACCGCAGCTACCTCAAGCCCTACCGCGGGCACTGCGAATTGCACATCGACAATGAGGGCGCGTTCAGCACCGCGGTGGAGCGGCTGCGTGATCGCCTGGGCGCGTACGTGAACGTGCCCTTGGCCGTTCAGTCCTTATAGAGCCCTTTTTCCCGGATCGCTCCCTCCACGGCCGGAGGGACGGATCCCTCGATGGGCTGGAGATCGTGGACCATCCGTCGGATCCGTGTCGAAGAGATGTTCACCAACGGTGCGTGCGTGATGTGCACGTTGGGGTGGCGGGCATGGACCGCGCGACCGATGTCCATCTCGCTACCCGGCCTCGGGTACACCAACAGCCGGTGATGGGCGAGTATGACCTCGGGGTCCTTCCAGCGATCGAATCCGGCCAGGTTGTCGCTGCCCACGATCAATGCGAACGCATGCTGGGGCCAGCGCCGCCGGAAATGCGCAAGCGTATCCACCGTGTAATTCGGAGCGGGCAACGCCAGCTCCTCGTCGCACGCGAACAGGCGGGGTTCGGATCCCAAGGCCGCGCGGACCATGTCCAGGCGATCGCGATCACCGGTGATGACCTGTCCGGATTTGAGCGGATTGCGCGGTGTGACGACCAACCAGACCTCGTCCATGCCTTCGTGATCGCGCATGTGCCGGGCAATGGCCAAATGCCCGTTGTGCGGGGGATCGAACGTGCCGAGGAGCAAGCCGATGTTCATGGTTCGATCAAGGCGAGCACCCGTTGCTCCGCTTCTTGGCAGGCCGCGGGAAGGCTGTCGTTTACGATGATCGCATCGAACCGGGGCGCGAAGGACATTTCACGGGCTGCTTTGTCCAGTCGTTTGGCCAGGCTTGCCGGGCTTTCGGTGCCGCGGGCCTTGAGCCGCTCACCCAATGCTTCGAGCGATGGCGGAGCGATGAACAGGGCCAGTGCCCGATCGCCGAGGATCTTCTTCAACCGGAGACCGCCCACCACATCCACATCGAACACGGGGTGGTGCCCGCGCGCCACGATCGCATCGAGCGCCGAGCGCAGCGTGCCGTAGTACGAACCCGGATAGACCTCCTCCCACTCCACGAATTCGCCGGCGTCCCGGCGCCGCAGGAATTCAGGCGAGCTGAGGAACCAGTAGTCACGACCGTCCTGCTCGTTGGCCCGACGCGGGCGGCTGGTGGCCGATACGGAGAACTCCAACGTGGGGAAGCGTTGGAGAAGGTGGTGCACGATGGTGGTCTTGCCCGCACCGCTCGGGGCTGAAACGATGACGTACCGGGCGGTCCCTGGACCGGTCATCAGAGCACGTTCATGGTCTGTTCCTTGATCTTCTCCAGCTCGTCCTTCATGCGCACTACGAACTTCTGGATGGCGGCATCGTTCGCCTTGGCGCCCAGTGTATTGATCTCGCGCCCCATTTCCTGTGAGATGAAACCGAGCTTGCGGCCTTGTTCCTGCTCCCCTTCCATGGTCTCGTCGAAATAGGCGCAGTGGGCGCGCAGCCGCACCTTCTCCTCGTTCACGTCGAGCTTCTCCAGGTAATAGATCATCTCCTGTTCGAAGCGGTCACGGTCCACCTCGACCGCAAGTTCTTCCAAGCGCGCCGAGATCCGTTCGCGCACGCGCTCTCGACGGCCGGCGTCGGATCCCTCCACGTCGGTCAACAGGTCGCCGATGTGCTTCAACCGGCTTCGCAGATCCTCCTTCAGTCGCGCACCCTCCGCCCGGCGGAATGCGTCGAAGGCCGCAAGCGCTTGATCCAACACACCCTGCATGGCGTGCCACTCCTGTTCGTCCACCTCCTCGCGTGCGGTACGGGCCACCTCCGGCATGCGCAGTACGAAGCCCATGAGGTCGGTCGTGGCGTCGGGATCGATCGCGGTCGAGAGGGCGTGCAATTGCGCGTAGTACGCCTTGGCGAGGCCTGCGTCGAACGTCGTGCGCATTTCTGGGGCTTGCGTTTCCACGGAAAGCACCACATCCACCTTTCCACGCACGATGCGCTCGCCCAACAGGCGCCTCAGCTCCACTTCCTTTTCCCGGTAATTGCCCGGTGTTCGTAGTGTGAGGTCGAACCCTTTGCTGTTCAGCGACCGTACTTCAACGGACAATCGCTTGTCGGACACGGTGCCCTCGGCCCGTCCGAAGCCCGTCATGGAGCGGATCATGTGCGGCGAATGTAGAAGGCATTGCCCGGGCCCTGCACAGGCGATCGCGGGCCCGGATACCTTGCGCCGAGGAGAAGCCCACATGCAGGCGGATGCTGCACCCCGCGATGCGAGCCAGGACCTGCGCAGCAAACTGCGTGTCCGTCGGATCATCGTGCCCATCGTTCTGGGCATGGCGGCGGCCGTGTGGCTGCTGATCCGCGATCTGGGCGAACCGGGTTTCGAGCCGGCGCCCGATGGCCGTGGTGGTTACCGATGGACGGACGGCAACAACAACGGGCGGGTGGATGCCCATGAAGTGGCCGACTTCGCTCCCACGACCGACGGGAGCGGTTCATACCGCCGCATGACCCCGAGCAGCATCCTGGGCACCCTGCACTGGGGTGGGCATGCGGTGCTCTTTCTTGCGCTGGCGATCTGCGCGGCTGCCCTGAGGGACCTCGGCTACATCATCCGCCTGCGCTCGCTCACCGATGGGCAGCTGGGGTGGCGCAG
>CAZFAW010000129.1:0-7301 GCA_964517015.1 uncultured Chryseobacterium sp. | reverse complement strand
CCTTCGGTGTCGGGTTCCAGCAGCACGGCGCCGGCCCCATCGCCGAAGATGATGCAGGTGGCGCGATCGGTGTAGTCGATGATGCTGCTCATCTTGTCCGCGCCCACCACCACCACCTTCCTGTGCTTGCCGCTTTCGATGAACTGGGAGGCCACCGTGAGCGCATAGAGGAAACCGGAACAGGCGGCCATGAGGTCGAAGCCCCAGGCGTTCTTCGCGCCGATCTTGTCGCAGATGATGTTGGCCGTGGCGGGGAAGACGTGGTCCGGTGTGACCGATGCCACGATCAACAGATCGATCTCCTCCGGCCCGATCCCGCGCTTCTTCAGCAGGCCGTTCACCGCTTCGACGCCCATGGCGCTCAGCCCTTTGCCCTTGCCGCGCAGGATCCTGCGCTCCTTGATGCCGGTGCGCTCGGTGATCCAGGCGTCGTTCGTGTCCACCATGGTCTCCAGCACGGCATTGCTGAGCACGAAGTCCGGCACGTAGCCGTTCACGGCGGTGATGGCGGCGGTGGTCCTGCTCATTGGAAGGCGTCGCGGATGCGATCGTTCAGCTTGCTCTCCACCACCTCGCGGGTGAAGAGGATCATGTTCTTGATGGTGGTCTCGTTGCTGATGCCGTGGCCGATGATCACATTGCCGTTCACGCCCAGCACGGGCAGTCCGCCATAGTTCTCGTAATCGAACCGGTCGAAGAACGGTTCGTGCACTCCGCGCCGTTTCAGCAGGTCATGGAACGCCTCCACGGCCTTCAGCACGATGTTGCCGGTGAAGCCGTCGGTTACGATCACATCGGCCTTCTCGTTGAACAGGTCGCGGCCTTCCACGTTGCCGATGAACCGGAACTGGGTGGTGTCCTTCATAAGCGCATAGGCTGCCAGTGCCACGGCGTTGCCCTTCTTGTCCTCTTCGCCGATGTTCAGCAAGGCCACCTTGGGGTCGGCGATGTGGTACACGTGTTTGGCCAGCAGGTGCCCGAGCATGCCGAATTGCACCAGCACATCGGGCTTGCAATCGGCATTGGCACCAACATCGAGCAGGATGCCATAGTTGCCGTTCTCCTTGGGTACGATGCTGGGGATGCACGGCCGGATCACCCCGGGGATCGGCTTCACGCTGAAGACCGCTCCCACCAGCATGGCGCCGGTGTTCCCGGTGCTGGCGAAGGCGTCCAGTTCGCCTTTCTTCAGCAGATGGAAGCCGATGGCGATGCTGCTCCGCGTCTTGGTCTGCAGCGCCTTGGTGGCGCTGTCGTCCATGGTGATGTCGTTCTCGCTGGGCACGATGTCGAAGGCGCTGGCATCGGCACCCTCGGTCCTCAGGCCTTCGGCAATGGCGGTCGGATCGCCGATCAACACCAGGCGAACCCCGGCGGGCAGGTCCCGCGCGGCCAATACGGCGGCCTTCACGACCACGGCGGGGCCGTGGTCACTGCCCATGATGTCCACGCCGATCCTCATCGGATGTCGCGGCCTCGTTCGCTGTTATTCCGTGGCGGACTTGGAGGCCACCAACTTGCCGCGGTAGTACAGGTCGTCGCCCACCTTGTAGGCGCGGTGGCGGCGATGGGTCTCACCCGTGTTCGGGTCCTTGCTCAGCGTGGCCGTGGCGGCTTTCTTGGTGCTGCGGCGGCTGGCTGTGCGCGTCTTCGAAAATCGTCGTTTCGGGTTGGGCATGGTCGTAGGGATTGGCCGTAGGCGCGAGGCCGGGCTATCGTGACTTTTTCTTCAGGGCATTGAGCGCGGCCCAGCGGGGGTCCGGCACGTGTTCGTGTTCCACTTCGTGCGAACGCATGGCTTTCTCCACCTCGGGGTCGCACTGCCCTTCGGGGTGCACCCGCCGGATCGGCAGGGACAGCCGGATGCACTCGTAGAAATAATGGGTCAGGTTCACCTCGCTTTCGTCGGGGTCCAGGCCCACCACATCGTCCGCGTCCTCCTCGAACCGGGTGCGGCCGTTCAGGTGGAAGACCTGTCGTTGTTCCCCCCCGATGGGGAAGGCCATCAGGCCGTTGCAGTGGTCGCAGTGCACCCGCACCGTTCCTCGGGCGTGCATGCCGGCCACCAGCATGGTGGGGCTCTTGTCCAATTGCACCGTCATGAGCACTTCGCCCCCTTGGATCTCCTCATCGCTGGCAGCCTGGAAAAAAGCGTCGCCGAGCTCGTACCGGAACTCGTGCGAGCCGTCCTTCAGGCCCGTGAATTGGATCGTGTATTCCTTGAGCGCGTCCATGGTGGGGTACCCCCTCCGGCGAAAGGATGGCAAATGTAGACATCCACCGGATCGGCGGGGTGTTCAAGCCTGGCCGCCAGCCCGTTCCTTCTCCCGTTTCTGGGGCTGGAGGGGGTTGGCGCCGATCTGCCGAAAACGCTCCCGGTTCTGTCGGATGTCGCAGGCCATCCAAACGGCCGCCCGGAAGCTGCCTTCGTGGGCCACCCCCTGGCCTGCGATGGCCAGGGCGGTGCCGTGGTCGGGGCTGGTGCGCACGATCGGCAGGCCGGCGGTGAAGTTCACCCCATGGCCGAAATTGAGGGCCTTGAAGGGAGCCAGCCCCTGGTCGTGGTACATGGCCAGCACCCCGTCGAACTGCTTATAGGCCCCGCTGCCGAAGAACCCATCGGCCGGGTAAGGCCCGCGGGCGTCGATCCCCTCGGCCTGCAACTGCCGGGCGGCCGGGGCGATGCGTTGTGCATCCTCCGAACCGATGGCGCCGCCATCGCCGGCATGGGGGTTCAGTCCGAGCAGGGCGATCCGGGGGTCGATCACCGCAAGGTCGCGCTCCAGGCTCTGGTGGAAGAGGCGGGCCTTGGCCACGATACGCTCGGTGGTCACGGCTTCGGCCACTTCTTTCAGGGGGAGGTGCCCGGTTACCAGGGCCACGCGCAGGCCGTCGCCCAGGAGGATCATGAGGGGCTGTGCGTCGTGGCCGGCGGTATGGGCCAGGTATTCGGTGTGGCCGGGGAATTCGAAGCCGGCCTGTTGCATGCTGTTCTTGTCGATCGGTGCGGTGACCAGCACATCGGTCTTGCCTGCCGCGAGGTCGGCCACGGCGCCCTCCAGGCTCTTGATCGCATAGGCGGCCAGTTTCCCCGATGGCCGGCCGAATTCGATGGGTACTTCCTCCTCCCACAGGTTCACCAGGTTCAACTTGCGCGGCAGGGCATCACGGGCATCGTTCACCCGGTGGAATTGGACTTCTTCCAGCTTCAGGGCCTTGCGGTGCGCCGATAGCGCCTTGGCCGAGGCATAGACGATGGGAGTGATCTCCTGCATCATCCGGGCATCCTCGAAGGTCTTGAGCACCACCTCCAGGCCGACCCCGTTGAGGTCGCCGCAACTGATGCCGACGCGTGTGTTCTTCTCGCTCATCGTTCCAACGCGGTTCTGGCGCGATCACCTCTCGGCGATCCGCCGTTTGCAGTATTCGTAGAAGAGCCGCACGCCCACACCGGTGCCGCCTTTGGGCCGGTAGTGGTCGCGCTTCATGAGGTAGGCGGGCCCGGCGATGTCCAGGTGGATGAAGGGGCGCGTGGTGAATCGCGCGAGGAACTTGCCTGCGGTGATGTGGCCCGCGTATTCGCCGCCCAGGTTCTTCACATCGGCGATGTCGCTCTCGATCTCCGCGTCGTATTCCTCCCAGAACGGCATGCGCGCGATGCGTTCGTGCACCTGATCGCCAGCGGCACCCAGGCGGGTGAATTGCTTCTCGTCCGCGGTTCCCATGGCCACCACCCCGTGCGTGCCGATGGCGCGGGCCGCGGCGCCGGTAAGGGTGGCGATGGACATGACCAGTTCGGGCTTGTACCGTTCGCCGTAGCTCAACGCGTCGGCAAGGATGATGCGCCCTTCGGCGTCGGCGTTCACCATTTCCATGGTGCTCCCGTTGTGCATGCGGATCACATCGCCGGGCGCGTAGGCGTTGCCGCCCGGCCGGTTGTCGGTGGCGGGGATCAGGCCCACCACGTGGATCGGCAATTCCTGCTGTGCGATGGCGGCCAGGGCTGCGGCCACGGCGGCGCCACCGGCCATGTCGCACTTCATGTAGTCCATGCTGTTGGGCGTGGGCTTCAGGCTCAACCCGCCGGTATCGTACACCACGCCCTTGCCCACCAGCAGCAACGGGGCCTTGTTCACCGCGCCCTTGGGCTTCCATTCCAGCACGTTGAAGGTGGGCGGGTCCACGCTGCCCTTGTTCACGGCCAGCAAGCCGCCCATGCCCAAGGCCTCGATCTGACGCTTTTCAAGCACCTGCACGGAGAAACCGGTGCTGCGGCCCAGGTTCTTGATCTCTGCACTGAACTGAGGTGCCGTGAGGAAGCTCACGGGTTCGTTCACAAGGTCGCGGGCCGTGTGCACGGCGTCGCACAGGTCGCTCACCTCTTGCAAGGCCTTGGCGGAGACGCCGGGGGCGATCACCGTTAGCTTTTTCAAGGAGGGGGCTCCCTTTTCGCCGGACTTGTACTTGCGGAACGCATAGGCCCCCAAGGCGAGGCCCTCTGCGCAGGCGAGCGCAAGGTCCGCGTGATCGACCAGGTCGATCAGTTGGGCGTCCTCGATCCGGGCGGCGTTCAACCGTTCGTTCGCCTGGTTGCCGGCGCGGCGCGCCAGCTCGAGCTGCTTCGGGCGTGCGGCCTCCTTCACCCGATGGGCGATCACCAAGCGGCCGCCTGCCTCGCATACGGCCACGTCGGCACCTTCGTCCAGCTGCCGTTGCACGTGCGCGCGATCCGCTCGTTCCAGATCGATGTGCTTCAGCTGCGCAGGCTCGCTCAGCAGCACGAGGGTGTCCTTGCCGGAAGTGCTCCGGGTGGTCTTGGAGAGCGTGATCATCGGCGGGGTGTGGCGGGGGCCTAAAAGTAGCCTTCCACGTTCAGCGTGGAGGAAGGCCGCCCCGGACGGGGAACGGCACCGGGCGCTTTGGCAATGGGCCGTACGGATCGATCGTTCCGAGGAGCAGAATGCGGATCTTTGGCACACAGGAGCCGTTGGCCCCCAGGCACCGCCGCAAGTCGCAAGCATGAGGATCCGTTCACAGCACCGGAGGACCCCCGCGTGGTCGTGGGCCGGCCGTGCCATGGGGGCACTGGCCGGGGCGATGGCGCTGCTGCTCCCTGCGGAGCTCCATGCCTCGCACCTGCGTGCCGGTGAGATCATCTACGAACGGTTCGGGTCGTCCCCGTACGGGTATCGTGCACACATCTTCACCTATGTGAAAACGAGCAGCGGGATCCCCGACCCCGAGCTCTACCTGAACTGGGGCGATAGCGAGGCGAACGATACGCTGCTCCTGGACAACTCCGTGGATCTGGGAGGCGACGTGGAACGCCGCGAGTACATCGGCGAGCACGTTTACTCGGGCTTCGGTGTGTTCGAACTGAAGGTGGAGATCCCCTACCGGAACAACGATGTGCTCACCATTCCCGGATCGGGCAGCGTCATGTTCAGCGTGCGGTCCATGCTGGTGGCTTCGCCGCTCACGGGCGACAACACGTCGGTGCGATTCCTGAACGCGCCCATCCAGAACGCCTGTTACCAGAAACGGTGGACCCACAATCCCGTGGCCTACGACCCGGATGGCGACAGCCTGTCCTACGAAGCCATCGTGTGCACAGGCGTGGACCAACTGCCCGTTGCCGGTTACTCCTTCCCCGATGAAGTGGTGCCGGGGCCCGGGAACCAGTACGCGATCGACCCGTTGACCGGAACGATCACCTGGGACGCCTCCCAACTCACGGGCGAATACAATGTGGCCTTCATCGTGAAGGAATGGCGCAACGGGAACATGGTGGGCTCCGTGGTGCGCGACATGCAGATCACGGTGGTGCCCTGTTTGAACGATCCGCCGGAGATCGATCCACCCGCGGATACCTGCGTGGTGGCCGGCACCGCATTGACCTTGAGCGTGACGGCCTCCGATCCGAACCCGGGGGATCTCGTAACGCTCGCTGCATTGGGCGAACCCTTCGTGCTGGACGTGAGCCCCGCTTCGTTCATCAGCCCGCCGCCCGCGAACAACGTCACCGGCATCTTCAGCTGGCAGACCGATTGCGCCCACGTGCGCCTCCAACCGTACCAGGCGGTCTTCAGCGCCACGGACAACGATCCGGTGGTCCCTCTGGAGGATTTCGGGTCCACCTTCATCACCATCGTGGGCCCTGCGCCGCAGAACCCGACGGCCACGCCGAACGGCGCGGCCATCGACCTCGCCTGGGACGCGAGCATTTGCACGAACGTGGTCGGCTACAAGGTCTACCGGCGCAGCGGTTCGTACGGGTTCACGCCTTCGAATTGCGAGACCGGCGTGCCGGCCTACACCGGGTACGCCCTGATCAGCGGCAGTGCGTGCATCGGCGCGACCTCCTACACCGACAACGACGAACTGGTCTTCGGGAACGAGTACTGCTACATGGTCGTCGCCTGCTTTCCTGACGGCGCGGAGAGCTATGCAAGCGTGGAGTTCTGTGCGATCCTGGATCGTCAGGTCCCCTTGATCACCAAGGTGAGCGTGGGAACCACCGACGTGGCGACCGGAGTGGACACCGTGTCCTGGAGCAACGCCTACGACTTGGACGTGGAGCTGCATCCCGGTCCCTACCAGTTCAAGGTCTACCGCGGCGAGAACTTCACCACCGCCACCACCCTGTGCTTCACCAGCAGCCTCTGGCCCACGATCGACCACCCCGATACCACGTTCGAGGACGTGGACATCGACACGCGCACCGATCCGCAGGTCTACCGCGTGGAACTCTGGGGCGAGGGTGGTGGCGCCTTGATCGGTGAGAGCAACGTGGCTTCGAGCGTGTTCCTCACCGCCGCACCCGATGATGAACAAGTGACCCTGACCTTCCCGCACAACACGCCGTGGAACAACACCGCATACGATGTATACCGCTTCAATGGCGGCACATGGGACCCGATCGGCACCACGACCGACGGCAGCTATGTGGATACGGCGTTGGTGAACGGGGAGGAATACTGCTACTACGTGGTGAGCACCGGGGCCTACAGTGATCCGCAGATCGTTTCGCCGCTGATCAACTACAGCCAGGAGGTGTGTGCCGTGCCGGTGGACCTGACGCCGCCGTGCCCGCCCGAACTGACCCTTGACAACGATTGCGAAGAGCCCCTGAACACGCTGACGTGGACCGATCCCAACACCACGTGCGCGGACGATACCTGGCAGTACCATGTCTGGTTCCAGGACAGCGTGGGCGGCGAGTTCATCCTCGTGGCCACGATCATCGGCGCCACCGATACCACGATCACCCATGTGGACGGTTCCTCCGTGAGCGGGTGCTA
>CAZFAW010000128.1:1921-7303 GCA_964517015.1 uncultured Chryseobacterium sp. | reverse complement strand
GGCGCGTACACGGCATGGGCATGCGCCAGTCGGTACCGCGGCGCATACCAGTACCCCGCGTGGTAATGCACCACGAACCCGTGGTACACGTGCCAGGGATGCGGGTGCCAGGGCTTCCACCAAGGGGGGCGATGGTGCCAGCCCCACGGCGAAACCCACAGCACGAAATGGGGGCCGTAGAACCAATGCACGCAGGGCCAGGCCCATACGTTCACGGTCACGCGCACGAAGTCGTCCACGGGCGCAGGCCCGCTCTTTTCCGCCCCCTCGCGCTCCTCGAAGGGTTCCACGATCACGTCCTTGCCGTACAGATCCTCATCGCCCACGATCTGCAACAGTGCGCTCGCAGGTCCGGTCTTCTCCACTTCGATCACGGCCACATCCTGCACCTCCTCTTCCCCGGAGAGGGCCTGGAGCGCCACGGCATGCGCATCGCCCTCCGCATGGTCCACCACGCGCAGGTAGTCCACATCTCCGTCCTCGTTCAGGTCCAGGTTGTTCACGTTGTGGTCGGGGTCGTTCAGCGCGCGCTCGAAGGACTCCAGGTCGTGTGCATCGCGGAACATCTCCAGCACCCCCTGCAGGTCGAGATGGTCGCCGGGCAGGCCGGTGGGGCGGGCTTCTTCTTCCTGTGCCGCGATGGACAAGGCCGCAATGACCAGGAAGGCCGAGAGCGCGGAGCGAAGGGTGTTCATGGTGCGTTGTGGCGTAGGACGCCGATGGGGCGCTGCGGTTTGATCAGCCGACGGTCACGCGGCCGCTGTCGGCAGCGAGCAATTTCCGCATCCGCTCCAACGAGATCTTCTCCTTCATCAGGATCTCCACGTCGATCCCGCTGGCCGAACGGATGGCATCGAGTTTTTCGGTGAGCAATTGGTCCACGTAGCGCTCCTTGTAGCGCCGCAGGGTCTTCTTCAACGTGTCCTGCAGGTCGTGGGCCTCGTTGTGCACATGGATGCGGTGCCGCGACCAGTCGGCCAGTACGTGCTTCTCGCTGGCTAGCTCCAGCACCAGCTTGCGCAATTCCTCGTTCGGGTGCTGGAGGAAGTGGGTGAGCCTGTCCTTCATCTCGGTGGCGAAGGCCTCGCGGTTATCGACCAGCGCGCTTTGCACCAGCTCGTCGTAGATCCGCATCTCGTCCTCCTCGAGCTCCGAATAGATCCATTCGCCCACGGTAAGGGGTTGGGCCTGCGCATCGGGCTTGAACTCGGTGAAGATCTTGGCGACCTCCACATGACCGTAGCGCACCAGCAGGCGCAGGAGTTCCTTCTCCTGGGGCCGCGTGCCCAACTCCTCCACCTCGGGTTGCACCGGCTTCGCCTCCGGCGCCAGTTGCTCGGCGGGGATCTGTTCGCCGCCCACCTGCTTGCGGTACTGCCTGCGCAGCACCTTGTTCATCTCGCTGATCAGCGCCTGCTCGTTCACCCCGAGGCGCTTGCTGCATTGTTGCAGGTAGAGGGAACGCAGCACATGGTCGGGCACTTTCGCGATGCTCTCCACGATGTCGTGGATCGCGGCGGCCTTGGCCACGGGGTCGCCCTCGGTGTCCTTCACCAGCAGTTCGGTCTTGAAGACCAGGAAGTCCTTGGCGGCCTGCGCCAGGAACGCGCTCACCTCGTTGCTGCCGCGGGTGCGAGCGAAACTGTCGGGGTCTTCGCCATCGGGGAAGAGCACCACCTTCACCGTGAGCCCCTCGGCCAGGATGAGGTCGATGCCGCGCAGGCTCGCCTTGATGCCCGCGGGATCGCCATCGTAGAGGATCGTTACGCTGGTGGTGTAGCGCTTGATCAGGCGCACCTGTTCCTCGGTGAGGCTGGTACCGCTGCTGGCCACCACGTTGGAAATGCCGGCCTGGTGCAGGCTGATCACGTCGGTGTACCCCTCCACCAGGTAGCAGGTGCCGGCC
The DNA here is from genome assembly GCA_964517015.1 of uncultured Chryseobacterium sp. Taxonomy (GTDB): domain Bacteria; phylum Bacteroidota; class Bacteroidia; order Flavobacteriales_F; family PHOS-HE28; genus PHOS-HE28. The sequence goes on along the minus strand of CAZFAW010000128.1, from coordinate 5,397 downwards.
TCCACGATCGCCTTGCGCGCGAACCATATCCCGTACAGCGAGCGGCTCTTGTTGTAGAGGACGCTCTCGGGGCTGTTGAAGTACTTGGGCAGCTTCTTGTCGCTCTTCAGCGTGCGCGCACCGAAAGCGATCACCTGGCCGCTGAGGCCGTGCACGGGGAATGTGACGCGGCCGGCGAAGAAATCCCACGGCGTGCCGTCCTCCCGCCGCTTGATCCAACCCGCCTTTTCCAGCAACTCTGCGTTGAACCCGTTGGCCAGCGCAGCGCTGGCGAAGGCGCTTTGATGCTCCGGTACGTAGCCCAGGCCGAAAGCGCGGATGGTCTCATCGCGGAACCCTCGTTCGTGGAAATATCCGAGCCCGATGCGCTTCCCCTCTTCGGTGTTCCACAATTGGTCGCTGCTCCATTTCTGTGCCCAGGTCTGGATCACCGAGAGGCTCTCTCGTTCGCTGTGCTCGATGGCTTGTTCCGGCGTGCGTTCCTCTTCGGGTAGCTCCACCTTGTACCGTTCTGCGAGCCATCGAATGGCCTCCACATAGTTCAGGTGCTCGTGCTTCTCGAGGAAGGTGATGGCATCGCCTGCTTCACCGCAACCGAAGCACTTGTAAATGCCCAACGCCGGGCTCACATTGAAGCTCGGTGTCTTTTCGTTGTGGAAGGGGCAGAGGCCCAGGTAGCGGGGACCCTTGCGCTTCAAGCTCACGAAATCGCCCACCACCTCCTCGATGCGGACAACGTCCTTCACCTGCTGGATGGCGCGTGGATCGATCACAGGGGCGGAAAAAGGGGCGTGAAAATACCGCAGGCCCGGCGGCGCGGTCAGCGATCGTTGATAACTGCACCGGTGCTGTCGTAGCGCACCGTTCGGACCAGCGTGCCCCGCTCGTCGAAGAAACGCCACTCCCCTACCTCATGCCCATGACGGTAGTCGCCTGTGTAATAGGTCTGCCCGTTGGGATGGAACACGACGGTGGCCCCTTCCTGCACCCCGTCCACGTAGTCGGTGCGGCTTTGCACGGCACCGCCCGGGTGGTAACTGGTCCATAGGCCGTGGCGCTTCCCGTTCCGCATATCGCCTTCCATCTTCACACGGCCATCGGGGCCATTGATCTTCGCGGGGCCGTTCTCAGGAAGGGTGTCGGCGGCCGCAATGCCCGGAGGCGGGGCGTGGACGGAAGGGGTTTCCGCAGGGCCCTGCCGGCACGCCACGGAGGTGAGGAGCACCAGGGATAGGATGGTCGTCCGTTTCATTTCACCCGTTCCACGGTGAGGTGCACCAGTCCTTCGAGCGCATCGCGTGCTTCGGTGGGCGGGAACCCGGCCAGGATGCCCAGCGCCTGGTCGCGGTACTCGAGCATGCGGCGGCGCGCATGCGACACGCCACCGGCCTCCACCACCTTCTGCATGACCTTCTCCACGGCTTCGCCGTCGTCGTTCCGGTTCTTCACCACGTTCACCATCCAACGCCGGTCCTCGCGATCCACCTGCTGCAAGGCATGGATAAGCGGCAGGGTGAGCTTCTTCTCCTTGATGTCGAGCCCCGTCGGTTTGCCGGTCACGCGCTCAAGCGTACCGGATCCCGGGTAGTCGAACAGGTCGTCCTTGATCTGGAAGGCGATGCCCGTGCACTCACCGAAGCGCCGCATGCGTTCCACGTCGTCGGTGCTTGCGCCGGCTGCGGCGGCACCGCTGGCGCAGCACGCGGCGATCAGGCTGGCGGTCTTCTGCCGGATGATGTCGAAGTACACCTCTTCGCTGAAGTTCAGGTTGCGCGCCTTCTCCATCTGCAGCAGTTCGCCCTCGCTCATCTCCTTCACGGCGCGGCTCACGATCCCCAAGAGGCGGTGCTCGCCGTTCTCCACGCTCAACAGCAGGCCGCGGCTCAGCAGGTAATCGCCTACCAGTACGGCCACCTTGTTCTTCCACAAGGCGTTGATGCTGAAGAAGCCCCGGCGAAGCGGGCTCCCGTCCACCACGTCGTCGTGCACCAGCGTGGCCGTGTGCAACAGTTCGATCAACGACGCGGCGATGTAGCCGCCTTCGTTCACGGGGCCGAACATGCGGGCGCTGAGCAGCGTGAACATGGGCCGCATCTGCTTGCCCTTCCGCTGGATGATGTAGTGGGTGATCCGGTCCAGCAGGGGGGCCTTGCTGCGCATGGACTGCCGGAACCGCCGTTCGAACTCCTTCAGCTCGGCCGCGATGGGGCGCTGGATATCGGCGAGGGTCGGGCGGGCGGTGGCGACGGTGGGCATCGGAGCCGCAAAGATGGGGAGCGGCCGCGGGCGGGCGGGCATGGCTCGCGCCCAGCGGTTACATTCGCTGATCCATGCCCGGCCTGCGTTCCCTGCCTCCCCGGTACCTGCTGCTTCCCGTGCTGCTCGCTCTGTTGGTGCGGGTGCACGCTCAACCGGACGACCGGAAGCCGCGCGCCAAGGTGATCCTGTACAAGGATCGCATCGCCGCCCAGTTCGATACGGTGGATTGCGTGAAGAACATCGTGAAGGCAAATCCGCTCCTGTTCTTCCGGGGCGAGGTCCCGCTGTATTTCGAACGTGCGCTCACGGCGAACCTGAGCCTTGAAGTGGGCGCCGGGCTTACCACGCGCAACTACCTCAACTTCTCCTTCCAGGGCGACGAGCCCGATGATTTCGGCGCAGGCACGGAGATCCGCACGCGTCCTTCCTTCCATCTGGGCGCACGTTACTACACCACCGACGACCTGGAACCGCAGGGGTGGTACTGGCACGTGGAACTGGCCCATCTGGAATACGTGAAGGACATCCGCCTGAAGGACAACTCCGGCGCGTTCCTCGACGAACGCCTCACGGACGAGCGCATCTACAACGACGTGCGCCTGCTCACCGGCTACCAGATGTTGAGCGGCACGAGCAACTGGTTGTTCGATGTGTATGGCGGCATCGGCTATCGCGACCGCAGCATGAACAAGGTGGTGGAGGATTTCAACACCGCCACCGAGGTGCGCACCTACAAGGTGGAGGAGGTGAGCGATGCCGTGCCGGTGTTCTTCCTGGGCATCAAGGTGGGGCTGGGCTTCTGACCGGCGCTATTTCATGCGCCGTTCGCCTTCCTTCTCGGCGGGCCGGTTCTTGTTGGCCAGCTGGCCGCATGCCGCATCGATGTCGCGGCCGCGGCTCCTGCGGATCCGCGCGATGATGCCCTTGCGATCGAGGTACTGTTGGAACGCCTCCGCGTCCCTGGCGTCGGCACGGCCGAATTCGCCGCCATCGATGGGGTTGTACTCGATCAGGTTCACCTTGGCGTGCACGTCGCTCGCGTACCGCACCAGCTCCTGGGCATCCTCCAGTGAGTCATTGAACCCCCGAAGCAGGATGTACTCGAACGTGACCGGGCGACGGGTCACGCGCGTGTAGTAACGCAACGCCTCCTTCAGTTCGATCAGTGAATTCTGTTCGTTGATCGGCATGATGCGGTCGCGCTTCGCATCGTTCGC
>CAZFAW010000128.1:0-1821 GCA_964517015.1 uncultured Chryseobacterium sp. | reverse complement strand
TGCCCGTGGCACAGAAGGAACAGGTGAGGCTGCAACCGATCTGGCTGCTGATGCATGCGGTCAACCGGGTGGGCGTGGGGATCAAGACGCCCTCCACCACATGGCCGTCCCATGTGGTGAACGCGCATTTGATCGTACCGTCGGCGCTCTTCTGCTGCTCCGCGAGCACCAGTGGTCGCAGCACCATGCGCTGCGCGAGTTGTGCCCGGAACGCCTTGGGCAGGTCGCTCATCGCATCCCATCCGTGCGCCGACTTCCTCCAAAGCCATTCCCACAGCTGCTTGGCGCGGTAAGGCTTCTCGCCGAGTTCCGCTACGAGTTGCTTGACCTCCTCCAGGGAGAGCGATCGGATGTCTGTGGTGGCCTCCATGTGCGATGTGCGATGCCCGGTCGTCAAAGCAGGGCTTCGATCGTTCGAAGGTCCGCTGCGTTGGTCACTTTCATGTTCTGCTCATCCCCTTCCACCAGTTCCACCTTCACCCCAGACCGCTCCACCATGGTGGCCTCGTCGGTGAACGCGGGGTCGTACGGCAGCGCGAAGGCCTTGCGCAGCAGGTCTGTATGGAAGCACTGCGGGGTTTGCACGGCGAGCAGCTTCGTGCGATCGAGCGCACGCGAACCTTCGGCTGTCACTTCCCGGATGCTGGGCACCACGGGGATCACGGGGATCGCAGCGCCGCTCTTTTCCGCGGCATCGAAGCAGCGCGCGATCAGCTCGGTGCTCACCAACGGGCGCACGCCATCGTGCACCGCGACCGTTCCATGGCCCTGCACCGGGCCCAGCCCGGCCTTCACACTGTGCCAGCGTTGCTCGCCGCCGGCCACCACCCGGTGCTCGATGAAGAACCGGTGGCCCATGCACAGCGCCTTCCAGATCCCGAAGTGCGCAGCGGGCAGCACGACGATCAACGGCATCCGCGGATCGAACCGGTGGAAGGCCTCGATGGTCCACATGAGCAGCGGGCGCCCCTTGAGGGCCTGGAACTGTTTCGGCACCGGACCGCCCAATCGGCGGCCGCTGCCTCCGGCCACGATGATGGCCGTTCTCTCCACGGGACGATCAGATGATCAGCATGGCATCACCGTAGGAGAAGAAGCGGTACTTCTCCTTGATGGCCACCTTGTATGCGTTCCACACGTGATCGTAGCCGCCGAACGCGGCCACCATCATCAACAGGGTGCTCTCCGGCATGTGGAAGTTGGTGACCATGCGATCGGCGATGCTGAAATCGTAGGGCGGGAAGATGAACTTGTTCGTCCAGCCATTGAAGGGCTTCAGCCGGTCGTCGGTGCTCACGCTCGTTTCGATCGCCCGCATGGTGGTGGTGCCCACCGCGCATACGTGCCTCTTGCGCTCCTTGCTCTTGTTCACCACGTCGCACGCCGCACGGTCGATGATCACCTGCTCGCTGTCCATCTTGTGCTTGGTGAGGTCCTCGACCTCCACGGGGCGGAAGGTGCCGAGGCCCACGTGCAGGGTCACATTGGCGAAATGGATGCCCTTGAGCTCCATGCGCTTCATGAGCTCGCGGCTGAAATGCAGGCCCGCAGTGGGCGCGGCCACGGCGCCTTCGTTGCGGGCGTAGATGGTCTGGTAGCGCTCGGCATCGGCCGGTTCGGTGTCGCGCTTGATGTACTTGGGCAGGGGCGTTTCGCCCATGGCGGTGATCTGCGCCTTGAACTCCTCGTAGGTGCCATCGAAAAGGAAGCGCAGCGTGCGGCCGCGGCTGGTGGTGTTGTCGATCACCTCGGCCACCAGTTCATCGTCCTTGCCGAAGTAGAGCTTGTTGCCGATCCGGATCTTGCGGGCGGGGTCCACCA
>CAZFAW010000127.1:0-7311 GCA_964517015.1 uncultured Chryseobacterium sp. | reverse complement strand
CCGCTCCAGGCGAAGCTGTGCGGCAGGTACACGGCCACCTTGCCCCCTCCGATGCCCAGGATGCCCAGGTCGTCCTGCGTGATGAAGCCGAGCTTTTCCACGCTGCTCCCGATGGCAAGCTTCACCAGCACGGGCCGGTCGAACTTCTTCTTGCTGCCCACCAGCGCTTCCACCAGGTCCTTCAGCGCATCGTAAATGGTCTTGAGGAAGGGGATCCGCTGCAGCACTTCGTTGCCGAATTCGGCGAACGGTTGGTACAGCACCGTGCTGCCCAGCCAGCCGATCAGGGTCACGCTGGCCAGGAGGGTCAGGATACCGAGACCGGGGATGTCGTAGGGAATGATCTGGTCGAGCCAGGTGAGCGCCTTCCATAGCACCATGGCCAGCACGGCAACAGGCACGGTCAGCAACAGTCCGCGGAAGAAGTAGCTGAGCACGATGCGCCAGATGTGTCGGCGGTCCATGGGGATGCGAATACCGCGGCGAAGGTACCGCCGGAGCGGGTCAGCGCTTCGCGGCCCTGCCCCCGGCCACCAGCGCATGGCTGTGATCGGTCAGCTCCAGGATCAACCGGTCGGGGACGCTGCCATCGGTGGCCACGGTGTTCCAGTGCTTCTTGTTCATGTGGTAGCCCGGAGCAATGCCCGGGTACCGTTCGCGCAGCTCGACCGCCCGTTCCGGATCGCACTTCAGGTTGATCCCGTCGAAGGTGTTCACATCGCACAGGGCGAAGAGCTTGCCGTTCACCCGGAAGACCAGCGTATCGGGGCCGAAGGGGAGGTCTTCGGTGACCCCGGGCTTGGCAAGGCAGTACGCGCGGAACCGTTCGAGGTCCATCACATCAAGGCATAGAGCACCGGCCTGCTGGGCGCGGCATCGTTGCCGAAATTGGGGAACTGCAGCTCCAGCAGGTAGCTGCCGTCGGCCACGTCATCGGGCACGAAAAGCAGCTCGGAGATGGTGCGCTCCCGATCGATCGCGGTCGGGAACCCCCAGAAGGCATGGTGCGCGGCCAGCGCACCGCCATCGTCCTCGCGATCCACGCTGGGCAGATCGAGCAGCAGGTGCAGCACCCCGCGCTCCCGCAACCAGGCCGCTGCCTCCGCCTGCAGGTACGGTGCGTTGGTGCCGGACCAATCGCGCTGGCGCTTGAGCGGATCGTTGGGCAGGGTGCGTACGATCAGCGCTTCGGGCGTGCGGTCGCCAAGGCGTTCCTCCAGATGCTCCAACGTCAGCACGCCATCCACCTTCCCATCGGCCGCCGGGCGTTGCTCCGGTCGCAGGCTCACCACTTCGGCGGTGAAGAAGTAGCGCCGCAGCATCGGGCCCACGGCCAGGATCTCGGGCGCGATGTGGCCCACGCTCTCCGTATGGGTTCCATGGCCGTGCGGGTTGAAGAAGATGTTGCGGAAGTTGGTGGACGCGCCTTCGCGCACGGTGCACGGCCGGCCCTGCCACAGCGCCGGTTCCATGCGCACCGGGTCCGCCCACCACGCCCGCACCTGGTCGGCGCCGTCGTGCAGGGGCATGGAGAGGTCCAGCGGAGCGGACAGGTCCACGCGGAAACGGCGACCGAGGTGGTGGATCTCAGCGATCATCGGTGACGAAGAGGTCTGCGGCGATGCGATCGGCGAAGTTCCGTCCGGCGCGCGTGAGCACCAAACGCCCATGGGCGTGCAGCAGATCGCCGCGCTCCACGTGGTGACGCAGCAACGCGGCGTTCTCCACCGTGGGATCCACCGGCAACGCGGCCAGGTCCACGCCCCATCGCGTGCGCAGGCCGGTGAGGAGCAGTTCATTGGTGCGTTGTGCCGGGGTGAGCACCTCTTCCTGCCAGTAGCCTTCGCCCCGGGCCACGCGCGCCGCGTAGTGGTTGTTGTTGGCCACGTTCCAGCGGCGTCGATCGGCGCCGTCGAACGAGTGCGCACCGGGACCGATGCCCAGGTAGGGCACGCCGTTCCAATAGCTGGTGTTGTGCCGGCTCAAATGCCCCTCCCGCCCGAAGTTGCTGATCTCGTACTGCTGCAAGCCCTCCTGTTCCGCGCGTGCGATCAGGTGCTCGAACTGTGCGGCCTGATCGGCATCGCTCGGCATGTGCACATCGCCGGCGCGCACCCGGTGCGCAAGCGTGGTCCGGGGTTCCACGGTGAGGCAATAGGAGGACAGGTGCGGCGGTGCATAGGCGAACGCGGTGTCGAGCTGTTCGTCCCATTCGGCCAGGGTCATTCCCGGTAGGCCGTGGATCAGGTCCATCGTCCAGGAGGTGAATCCGGCGTTCGCGATCCGATCCAGGGCCGTGCGCGAACCCTCCGCCGTGTGCGCGCGGCCCATGAAGCGCAGGCGTTCTTCGCGGAAGCTCTGGATGCCGATGCTCAGGCGCGTGACGCCGATGTTCCGCCATTCCTTCACGCGTTCCACGGTCACATCGTCAGGGTTCACCTCCAACGTCACCTCCGCATCGGCTTCCACCGAGAAGAGCCGGTTCGCCTGCTCCAGGAAGGACGCGATCACCTCCGCTCCCATCAAGCTCGGCGTTCCGCCACCGAAGTAGATCGTGCCCATGGTGGGGCCGGTGATCCCCGGAGCGCGCGCTTCAAGTTCGCGGTGCATCGCCGCCAGGACCGCCTCGCGCGAGCGCAACGAGGTGCTGAAGTGGAAGTCGCAGTAGGTGCAGGCCTTCCGGCAATACGGTATGTGCACGTACAACCCGCTCACGGCGCGAAGGTCGCTTCGTTCACGCCTTCAGCGTGATGCGGAAGGTGGTGCCCTTTCCCGGTGCGCTCCGCTTCACGAAGATGCGCCCGTTGTGGTAGTTCTCGATGATCCGCTTGCTGAGGGAAAGTCCCAGGCCCCAGCCGCGCTTCTTGGTGGTGAAGCCCGGTTCGAACACGGTGCGCTGCTGGGCGGTGGGAATGCCCTTGCCGGAGTCGGTCACGTCCACGTGCACCTCGGGCCCGTCGGGCACGATCTCGATGCTCACGCTCCCTTCGCCCTCCATGGCGTCCACCGCATTGCGGATCAGGTTCTCGATCACCCAGCTGAAGAGCGGGCGGTTCAGCGGCGTGAGCATGTCGGGGTCGGCCGGTGTGCTCACCTCGATGCGCACACGGTTCGGCAGGCGCGGGCGCAGGTAGAGCACCGTGGCGCGCAGCGTGTGGTAGAGCTTGCCCGGTTCGAGCTCCGGTTTCGATCCGATCTTCGAGAAGCGTTCGGTGATCACTTCGAGCCGGTCCACGTCCTTGCGCATCTCGGTGATCGCGGCCGGGTCCACATTGCGATCCTTCAACACCTCCATCCAGCCCATGAGCGAGCTGAGCGGCGTACCTAGCTGATGCGCCGTTTCCTTGGCCATGCCCACCCACACCTGATCCTGCTCGGCGCCGCGGAACACGCTGAAGAGCGCATAGCCCACCAGCAGGAACAGCCCGATGATGAGCAGCTGCACGTAGGGGAAGTACCGCAACTGGGTGACCACGAGGGAACCCTGGTAGAAGATCCAATGGCGCCCGCGTCCCGCGAGGTCCACCTGGATCGGCGGGTTCTCCGCGCTCATCTCACGGATGCGCTGTGCGAGCCGCTCCGGATCGCGAACCACCGCGCTGTCCACGTTGCTGCTCTCCACCACGCGGGTGCGCGTGGAATCGGTGAGCACCACGGGAACAGCGGCCGTGTTCATGACCGTCTCGCTGATGAAGGAGCCGATGATGCCATCGAGCACGCGTTCGAGCTGGGTGATCAATCGCGAGTCCTTGTAGTGCAGGTATTGCTTCTCGTCGCCGTACACCGTGATCTCGATGGGCGCGTGCAGCCGGTCCATGGCCTTCACTTCGCGCTGCATGCGGTCGGGATCCTTCTCCACCCAGGGGTCGAGGTTGCGGTGGCTCTTCATCACCTTCCCGCTCCCGTCGGTGATGATCACGGGGATGGTGGTGTTGCTCTGCACCATCTTCAGGTAGAAGCCCAGGTCGGTGCCGCTGGAGTTGAGCAGTTGTACGGTGGCTTCCGCCCAGAGCTCCACCTTCTTCCGCTCCTCGGTGCGCAGGTCGTCGAACAGGCTGTCGGTGTAGTTCACCAGCTGGGCGCGGTTCTTCACGGCCTCGGCCCAGAGCCGCACTTTCTGCCGCTCCTCGTCGCGCACCTTGTTCACGATGCGGTTGCTGTACCACAACGAGGCGGAAACGATGAGCACCGCCACGCCGGCGAGCACCAGCTTCCAACGTTGCTTGCGCGAATAGAGGTCCATCGGGGCGCGGTGAAGTTCGCGGATCGCTCGCTCCCGCGCCGGATCAGGGTTCCACTTCGATCACCTCCTTCTCCTCCGGCTTCTCCTCGAACAGGGCGCCGAATCCGCGCTTGCGCTGGTCGCGGGCCCGGGTGGTGCGTGCGGTGTCGGCATCGAACTCCACATCGAAGTGCGCGGCGGGCCGCTCCGGATCGCCGGTGGCCGCGGCATCGTCTCGCTTCTTGAAGGGGTTCAGTTCGTTGTGCAGGATCGAGCGCAGTTCGGCCGTCTGCTCCTTGATGCCCTCGCTGCGCCGCCGGGCCGCCATGGCACCGTCGTTCTCGAACTGCGGCGCGCCGGCATCGCCGTACATGTGCAGGAAGATCCGCAGGCCCGTGCCATCGTCGGCCACGGGACCGAACGCGTCGTCGGGCGTTCCCTTCTTCAGCAGGTCGCCGAGGCGGAAGTTCAGGTGGTGGTCGATGCGGTCATCGAAGCCGTGCATGCCGCTCAGTTCGATGTCCATCACGTTGTTGTGCACGGTCATGGCGGGCACGATCACCCGTCGGTCGCGGATCTCGATGCGGTTCTCCAGCCGATCGAAGCGCACATCGGCCAGGCGGTCGCGCAGTCCTTCCGCATCGACGAAGGGCGCCACCAGCTTGTTCTGCTTCACGTAGGTGGCCACGTCGATCAGGGGCTGGTGGTGCGCGATGCCGCCGTTGCGGATCGCGATGTCCACCGTGCAGCGCAGGCCGTCGAGGTCCAGTTGCAGTGCGGGCGATACGGGCGAAGCGAAGGCCACCTGCGCCGTGGCGGTGCCGCTCAGGTGCTGCGAGGTGATGAAGGACTGGCCGAATTCCTGGAACTCCGCGAAGAGCTGCTTCACGTCGATGTCCTTCACGTCCGCATCGATGGTGAGGGGGTACGGACCGCTGCCCCGAGCATCGAGCGCGAGGGAGCCGAGCACACCGCCCTTCGCGGTGTTGAACATGACGGGCGATGCGCGCAGCACCCGATCGCGCAGGCGGATGGTGCCGGTGATCCCCGTGGCCGTGAACCGCTCGAACACCAGCTCCTGCACCTGCGCCTGAAGGTCCAGCTGCACCAGCGCGGGCAGTTGCAGCGCGTAGTCCTTGCCGGCGGTGGCGCCGTCGCTGCGCAGCAGGGCGGCCAGGTCCACGCGGGGCGAGGAGCCGCGCGCTTCGATGGCCAGCGGCTGGTCGTCGAACAACAGGTACGGCATCAGGTTGCGCAACGCGCCGCTCAGGTGCAGGTCGCTGCCCTGCAGGCTGCACGTCAACGCGCGCACCTCCGCGTCGTTCCCGTCGAGCACCAGCTCCGTGTTCAGGCCGCTCACCACGTGGCGTATGCCCTTCATCTTCAACGTGGCGTCCTTCAACCGCGCACTGCCCGAAATGGTGAGCGCACGCAGATCGGCGGGCTTAAGCTGCGCGACATCGCGCAATCTGCCTTGCACGTGCGCATCGGCGATCAGGCGGCCGGAGACTTGCTCCAGTGTGTCCACGCGCGCGAAGCGCAACAGGTCGGCCAGGGCGATGTCCCCTTTGATGTCCGCCCGTAGCGGCGCGTTCTTCACGCCCCTCATGTCCCAGCTGCCGCTGATGCTGCCACTGGCGGCCTGGGCGTGGAAACCCTTCACCAGCAGGCGCGACAGGTCGCCCTGCGGGGTGAGCTCGATCGCGCATTCGCCCGCGATGGCACTGAAGCGCACGCCGCTGCTGCGCTCCTGCATCCTGCCGCCACGCACCTTCATGCCGAGCGACAACGCGGGCCCCGGATCCAGGGGGCCCTTGCACGTGAGCGCCAGGTCCACCTCGCCGTCCATGCCGTAGCGGTCCAGGGTGCGGCGCGCCGAGCCGGGCAGCAACTGCACCAGATCGGCCAGGCCCAGGCCGAAGCCGTTCGCGCGCAGGTCGAGCACATCGCCGTGATCGCCGGGCAGCAGTTCCAGCGTGAACGCGAGGGGCGTGTGGCTGCCGCTCTGCTGCGCGAGCACTTCGCCCTTGGTGATGCGGAACGCACCGTCGGCACCGCCGAAGGCCATCTCCACGTTCAAGTCCACGCGGCGATCGTCCAGCACCGGGCCGTGCGCATCGGACCAGGACCGCAACGCCGCATCGCCCTCCGCCTTCAGCGTGCTGCCCTCGCCACCGAAGCGGCCAGCGAGGGCCAGGTGGCGGCTTGCGGCGCGCACATCCAGGCCGCTGCGCGCATCGCGGTACCGTACGTCCAGGTCATCGAGCGTTACGCGGTCCAGATCGAACCGGGTGGTCGTAGCGGTGCTGTCGGTCTTCCACACCACCCAGTTGGAGCGGCCCAGGCTGTCGAGCGCGGGGCGCAGCACCACGGCCTCGCCGTGCACCTCGTCCACGGTATAGGTGCCGCGCAACATGCCCCACAGGCTGAACTCCAGGTAGAGGTCCTGCGCGTACAACAGGGTATCGGTGCCCGCGCGGTCGCCGTCCATGCCGAGGGCCAGCACATCGCGCAGGTGGATCGAAGCCTGCGGAAAGCGCTCGATCAGGGTGAGGTCCATGCGGCTCACCGTGACGGGGGCGCGCAGGTAACCGTTCAACGTGCCGATCAGTTTCGCCTTCACCTCCGCATCGTACGCTCGGGCCAGCACCACCAACGTGGTGAAGGCCACCACCACCAGGGCGGCGAGCACCAGGGCGGTCCTTCGAATGCGGCGTACCATCGGCAAGCTCCGAAACTAGCGGGGGAGCAAGGGGTGCCGGAGGCTTCCGGCGCCCGATCGTCCACAGGCGCGTGTCAGTGAGCGAACAACGTGCCGGGGGGTGCGATCATTGGCGCCTTGGTCGGAGTTCCATCGCAGCCGGGCCCGGAGCGTTCTCCGGGCCGGGTCGCGATCACGCTTTCGTTCGTTGCGCATGCGATGCGGAAGGAACCCGCCCACACCCCTCCGATGATCGAGCGCACCACCGTGACAGCCGGACAAAGGTGGAATTGGACCGGGGGCTACCGATCGGCCAGCTTCACCACCGTGGCCGTCTCCGCCTTGCCATCGAGCAGGATCGTGAGCACGTATTGGCCGGCGGCCAGCT
>CAZFAW010000126.1:0-7319 GCA_964517015.1 uncultured Chryseobacterium sp. | reverse complement strand
GCATGACCATTGTTGCAGCACCGCGAGCCAGCGGTCCTCGGCGGGCAGCGGCCGGTCGTGGTGTTCCACCGGGGTGGGCAGGTAGGTGTTCATCAAGGTCAACTCCTCGGCCGTGAACGAAGCGCCGCACAGCACCGGTCGCACGGTTTCCGGCCGCACGCCCGCGCGATCCAGCGCGAAGAGCGTGAAATAGAGCACATCGGTGGCGGTGGGTGCCAGGTAGGAATTGGACAGAAGCACACGATCCGGATGCGCGATCACCAGGTCGCAGGTGGTGCCCGTGCGGTGCACCAGTACGGCGGGCCGATCGGTGGCGCGCGCCATGGCCGTCTTCACCAACAGGGCTTGCAGCGCGACCGGCCGAGCTTGTGGGAACCGCTCCAGGAGGCGCTGTTCGGCGTCGGCATCGTGCAGGTAGATGCACCGTGCGCCGAGCGCGTCGATGGGTTCATCGCGCAGGGTGCCCGCAGGCAGGGGGCCATGCACCAGGGTGAGATGCGCGGCTTCACGACCGCTCTCCAGCACGCCTTCCGGCACCAAGGTGCTCACCTCGGGCACGGCGATGAAGGAAGCGGATGCGGGATGCAGGGGCAGGCGTTCCTCGTGCGGCAGGCGATCGCCCGTTGCGGTGGCCAGGGCCACCACGCTGCCATCGGTCACATCGTTCACGCACCAGGCCGCTTGTCCGGGCGAGGTCCAGATGCTCAAATGCCAGGCGCGTTCGCGTGCGGGCTGGTAACGGTCGGAGAAGAAGGGATCGTTCACGGGCGGGCTCTTCAAAGGAAATACATTCACCTCGGGTGCGCGCCGTGCGCGGGCCGCGCGCATCCCACCTCCATGCCGGTACCGATCGCCCTTGCCGCCGACCTGTTGCACGCGCTGGGCCATGCGCCCACCCCGGGACAGGAGCGGGCCGTGGCGGCGATCGAACGTCTGCTCGCCAGCGAAAAGTCCCACGCAACGCTGGTGTTGAAGGGCTACGCCGGGACCGGCAAGACCACCCTCGTGGGCGCCTTGGTGAAGGTGCTGGAACAGCGCGGCAGGCCGGTGGTGCTGCTCGCACCAACGGGTCGCGCCGCGAAGGTGCTGGCCGGGTTCGCGGGTGCACCGGCGAGCACCATCCACCGGCGCATCTACCGCATGGCCACCGAAGCCGGCGGCCCGGCGCTGGTGCTCGCGCCCAACAAGGACCACGGTGCCTTGTTCGTGGTGGACGAAGCCTCGATGATCGGTTCCGACGGGAAGGGCGGCGATGGCCCCTTCGGCGAGCGCGAACTGCTGGGCGACCTCTTCGCGCACGTCTTCGGCGCATCGGGATCGAAGCTGCTGCTCATCGGCGACCCGGCCCAGCTGCCGCCCGTGGGCAGCGAGCGATCGCCCGCCCTGGACATCGGCCTGCTCCGCGAACGCTTCGACCTGGTGGCCGGGCAGGTGGAGCTGACCGAAGTGGTGCGCCAGCGCGAAGAGAGCGGGATCCTGGCGAACGCCACCGCCCTGCGAGCGACCCTGGCGGAGGGGAAGCCGGTGCCCATGTTCATCGGCGGATATGCGGACGTGGTACGCACCGACGGTACCGCGCTCCAGGACGATCTGGAAACGGCCTACGGGCGGTTCGGGGATGAAGACGTGTGCCTGATCACCCGCAGCAACAAACGAGCGTACCAGTTCAGCAGGCAGGTGCGGTCGCGGATCCTTGGCTTCGAGGATGAACTGAGCGGCGGCGATCGCCTGATGGTGGTGCGCAACGACTACTACTGGGCGGGCCGCAACGGGAAGGACGAATTGATCGCGAACGGGGAGCAGCTTCGGGTGGAACGCGTGATCCGAGCCGAGGAGAAGTACGGTTTCCGGTTCGCCTGGATCGACACCACCTGGGAAAGCGGCGCGCAGCAACGCGAGGGCGAGGTGCTCGTGATGCTCGACGTGCTCGCGCTCGATGCGCCCGCGCTGCCCTATGCGCGCAAGCGGCAATTGAACGATGCGGTACTGGCCTCGTTCGAGGCCGGAAGCATGCGGGAACGCCTGCGCCGCTTGAAGGAGGATCCCCATGCCAACGCCCTGCAGGTGAAGTACGCCTATGCGGTGACCTGCCACAAGGCCCAGGGCGGACAATGGAGGAGCGTGTTCGTGGACCAGGGCTACCTCACCGAGGAGATGATCGATCGCGAATACGTGCGCTGGCTCTATACCGCGGTGACGAGGGCCACGGAACGGTTGTACCTCGTGGATTTCCATCCCCGTTTCTGGGGCGATGCCGCGGAATGACCTCAGACGGCGCGCAAGGGCCGCACCTCCGTGATCTCCGTCGGCAGGGCCACGCTGGCAAGATGCGAATGCCCGAGGCGGAAGCTGTGCACGTGGTATTCCGGAGCGGCCATCTTCACGAAGGCGTCGTGCTCGATCACCATCACGTTGCGCGCGCCATCCACCCGCAGGCTGCGCAGGTCGTCCATGATACCCACGCCACAGGCCTTCAACACGGCTTCCTTGCGGGTCCAGAGATCCAGGAAACGGGCCTTCCCGCCTGCGGGATCACCGGCCTGGATCGCGGCGATCTCCGAACGCGTGAAGTAGTGCTCGCTCACCGCCGCATGGTCCACTTCGCGGGCCATGGTCTCGATGTCCACGCCCAGTTCCTGCCCGCTGGTGAAGCCTACGAGGATCGCGTCCTTGGTATCGCTGAAGTTGAAGCGCAGGCGCTTGCGCTCGAGGTAGGGCTTGCCGAAAGGCCCACGCGCCATGCGGATCAATGACCCGTCGCGCTTCAGGTAGTTCCCCAGCAGCATGCGCAGCAGGCCGTGCCCGAGCACGAAGCGTTCGCGATCGTGCTTGAAGCGGAAGCGCTCGGCGCGATCCTGTTCCACCGGATCGAGCGAGGCCTGGAAGGCATCGAGGGAGGGACGCAGATCGTCCAGCGTGGCGAACCAGAGGTGCACCGTGCCTTCCGAGGGCATCTCGGTCCCTTTTTGTTCAGACCAGGTCACGTCCGCCGGGCCGGAGCAATGCACCACCAGGGTGCGACCTTCCGCCTGCAGCATGGATCAGACCGCTTCGACCGACCGCTTGCTCAAGGCACGGTCGATCCGCTTGGCGAGTTCTGCCGTCAATAGGCGAACGTGCGGCTCCTTGATCAGGTTGTAGTGGTCGCCCGTGATGTGGACCACGTCCACGCCGCCCTTGGCCAGGCGTTCCCAGCCCATGTGATCGGGGCCCGTGGTGGCCGACGCCTTGAACACGGTGATGGCACCGGTGAACGGTTCGGGCCGGTAGGACGTGATCGCCTTGTCGTAGGTGTCGATGATGTAGTGGTGCCGCACCTTGGGGTTCTCGATGCGCCCGTGCTTGCGCAGGGCGCGCTGTCCGAGCCAGCGGTACACGAGGTTCTTCGCCGGATCGTACCACCTGGCACCACGCGCCATGTCCGCCGCGTATTCCAGTGGGTCGTACGTATCGAAAAGTGCGAGCAGGGGCACCTCTTCGCCCGCGTCGTGGAGTTGTTGCGCCATCTCGTAGGCCACGATGCCGCCGAAGCTGTACCCGCCCAGCAGGTAGGGCCCGTGCGGGCGAACGCTGCGCATCTCTTCGATGAAGTGGCGCGCGATCTCGTGCACGGTGGTGTAGCGGATCGGCGATCCATCCTCGCCCTGGTGGAAGAAGGCATAGAACGGCTGGTCCGTGCCCAGGTGGCGGGGAATGAAGTAGTTGGCCTCGTCGCCGTGCACGCAGAAGAAAGGCGCACGATCGCCGTCCGGTTGGATCGGCGAGAGGTTCGTCCAGCGCACTTCGGCACCGCCTTGTTGCAGCAGGCGCGCGAATTCCGCGATGGTGGGGGCCTGGAACAAGGACTGCAGCGACAGCTCCTTGCCGAGCTGTTGCTCCACCTGTGCCAGGATCTGGATCCCGATCAGCGAATGGCCGCCCAGTTCGAAGAAGTTCTCGTGGATCCCGATGCGTTCCACGCCCAGCAACTGCCCCCAGATGGCGGCGAGCACGCGTTCGAGGTGGTCGCGCGGTGCCACGTACCGGGCGCGCAGGGTCTGTGTGCGTTGTTCGGGAGCGGGCAGGGCCTTGCGATCCACTTTCCCGTTCGGGGTCAGGGGCAGGTCAGCCATCACCACGAACGCCGTCGGCACCATGTGCTCGGGCAGTCGTTCACGCAGGTGCTCGCGCACCGTGGCGATCAGCTGCTGCTGCGTGGCGGGGTCGTTGCTGTGCTGGGCGGCGTGCGGCACGATGTAGCACACGAGCTGCTTCTCACCGGGCAGGTCGCCGCGTACGATCACCACCCGGTCCTTCACCAGCGCATGTCCGTTGAGCGCGTTCTCGATCTCCCCGAGCTCGATCCGGAACCCGCGCACCTTCACCTGGTCGTCCGTGCGTCCGATGAACTCGAGGGTGCCATCGGGCAGCCACCGCACCAGGTCGCCGGTGCGGTACATGCGCGCGCCCGGCTCCTTGCTGAAGGGGTCCGGAAGGAAACGCTCGGCGTTCAGGTCTTCGCGTTCCCAATAGCCCAGGGCCACCCCCGCACCGCCGACGTAGAGTTCGCCTTTGCGGCCTATGCCCACGGGGCGCTGATGCTCGTCGAGCACATAGGCCCGTGTGTTGCGGATCGGGCGACCGATGGGCACGCTCCCTTTGATCCCTGCCTCACCGTCGATCGCATGGCAGCAGGTGAATGTGGTGTTCTCCGTGGGTCCGTACCCGTTGATCAGCACGCCGGCCCCGACCGCTTTCAAGGCCTTCTTCACATGGGGCACGCTCAACACATCGCCTCCCGCGAGGATGTGTTTCAGGCCGCGCAGGCGATCCACATGTTCGTCCACCATCAGGTTGAACAACCCGGCGGTGAACCAGACGGTGGTGACCCCGTGGTCCCGGATCGTGTCGGAGATCTCCACCAGCGTCGGTTTCTGCTGCGGTTGCAGCACAAGACGGCCGCCGTTCAGCAGGGCGCCCCAGATCTCCAGTGTGCTCGCGTCGAACGAGATGTTCGAGAGCTGAAGGAACACCAGGTCGGGGCCGAAGGGCAGGAAATCCTGGTCGCGCACCAGGCGTACGATCGCGCGGTGCGGCACCACCACGCCTTTCGGGCGTCCCGTGCTGCCGCTGGTGTACATGATGTAGGCGGCGCTTCCGGGGGTGTCCTTCGTGTCCGGTGCGGTTGCGGCGCGCGGTGCGGGCGTATCGATCAGGATCGTGCGTGCATCGTGCGGCGGCAGCACGGTGCTCAGGTGCTTCTGGGTCAGGAGCGCCTTCACACGGGTGTCGGCGAACATGAACTGCAGGCGCTCGGCCGGATACCCCGGATCGAAGGGCACGAAGCACGCACCGCAACGCAACACACCGAGCATCGCCGCGATCATCTCGAAACTGCGGTCGGCGCACAACCCCACGGGGTCGCCCGGCCGCACGCCCGCCTCCATCAATCGGGCGGATAGGTCGATGGCGCGATGCTGCAGGTCGTGGTACGAGAGCTTGCGGTCGAGCAGTTCCAACGCGGTGCGATCGCCATGGCGTTCCACGACCTGGTCGAACAGTTCGGAGATGCTCTTGTTCGCCGGGTACGGGCTCGACCTCCCGATCCATTCCTCGGGAGGCAGCGCCTGATCGCTGGCAAGGGCCGCATCGCCGATCAGTTCCTCGATGGTGGCGCCGGGATCCGTGGCGATCCGCTGCGCGATCCGCACCAGCTCGTCCATCCAGCCCCGCACGCTGCGCGCATCGAAGAGGTCGGTGTTGTAGCTCCACTCCAGCACCAGGTGATCGTCGTTGCCCGTGGCGTTCAGGAAGAGCTCGAAATTCTCGTACCGCCTGGGGTTGCTGATGAACTTGTGGCGCAGTCCGGTGAACCGGACGCCATCGTCCATGTTCATGTCGATGTTGAACACCACCGGCGCCAGCGGGATGCGCCCCGGTTCGCGCGGTACGTTCAGCTTGCGCACCAGCGTGCCGAAGGTGTAGCGCTGGTGGTCGTAGGCATCGAGCACCGCGGTGCGCCTGCGCTTCAAGTGCTCCATGAACGGCACGCGCTCATCGATGCGGCTGCGCAGCGCGAGCAGGTTCACGCAGTGCCCCACGAGGTGCTTCATGCCGGTGTCGCTCTGTCCGGCGGCCGGAAGGCCGATCACCAGGTCGCTATCGCCGGTGAGCTTGTAGATCAACACCTCGAACGCGGTGAGCAGCGTGGTCACGAAGCTGCTGCCGCTGCGAGTGGCCACCTCCTTCAACCCGCGCAGGACCGACGCTTCGAGCTCCATGTCCAGCCGGGCGCCGTTGTACGTCTTGCGTTCGGGGCGTGGGCGATCGGTGGGTAGTTCCACACGCGGAAGCGGGCCCTTGAATTGATCGAGCCAGTACTGCTCAACCCTGCCATGCTCCGGGCTGCGCGCATGGTCGATCATGGCCATGGCATACGCGCTGAACGGGACGGCCGGTGGCAGGTCCGTCGGTGTGCCGGCGACGAGCGCGGAATGGATCCGGCTCAATTCCGCCATGATGATGCCCATGCTCCAGCCATCGATCACCACGTGGTGACCGGTCAATCGCAGCAGGTGCTCGTCCGGTCCCGTGCGCACGAGATGCGCGCGGAAGAGCGGTCCGTTCACCAGGTCGAACGGCGTGCGCATGTCGGCGTCCGCGATGGCCGCCAGGCGCGCCTCGCGTTCCTCCTTCAAGAGCGCGGATATGTCCGTAAAGGCCGGTGCGATCGCACCTTCGGTGAAGACGACCACGCGAAGCCCGTTGTCCGACATCACGCTGCGCAGGCCGTCGTGCCGTTGCACAAGGAGGTTGATGCCACGTTCCAGCACCGACCGATCCAATGGACCGATGAGCACGAGCGATACCGATTCGTTGTATGCGCACGAGGCTTCGGGGCCCATGCGCGAGGCGATGAACACTTCGCGCTGGGGTTCGGTGCTCGGAACGGTGCGTTCGATCGCCGGTCCCTTGAAGGGATCGAAATCGACCGGCTTGAAACGTGTTTCGGTGAAGAACTTCTCCATGGCTCAAGCGTTCTCTTCCTCCAGCATCACCATGAGGTAGCCCCCTTTGCGTTGCGGGTCCGGGATGAACCAGGCCGGGTCGCCTTTCGGGGTGCGTCCCAGGCGCGCGTTCGGCAGGGGAGGTGCGCTCGCATTGATCACGAGCTCGCCGGGTTTTCGGGCGTGTCCGTTCAAGGTCCTGTTCACCACGGGTATCGGATAGGTGCGTTCCGGCATGAAGCCCGAGGCGCGCAGTTCCTCGCAGGTGCGTTCCACGGCTTCGAGTATCGTTTCGATGTCGTCCAAGGTATGGGCCGTGGTCAGGAAATGCGG
>CAZFAW010000125.1:3902-7330 GCA_964517015.1 uncultured Chryseobacterium sp. | reverse complement strand
CTCTTCCTGGGAAGCACCCCGCACGCGTGGATCGCAACGCTGGGCGACGGCGCGCTGGAACGTCCGCGCTACCTGGACCCGCGCACGCCCTGCGGCGGAATGATCTGGTGGGCACGCGGTGATGGTGCGCATGGCTTGTGGTGCTTCACCGGTTCGAAGGGGATCCATCACGTGGACACGCTCTCGGGACGGTGCATCGCATTGCAGGACACGCTCCCGGAACTGTCCACGCTGTTGGGCACCTGGCCGCTCGACGTATTCGAGGACGGTGCCGGTCGGCGGTGGTTCCTGAGCGCCACAGCGCCGCCAGCGGTGGTGCACGCCGACGGCCGCGTGGAGCGCGTGACCGGTCCTGCGTCCCTCGCTCCGTTCGAAGTGAGCGACATGGCGCGAACGCCCGACGGGAACCTCTGGTTCGCGGTGAAGCACACCGGTCTGGCCCTGCTGGCCACCGATGCCACGAGCGTGCATGCCGTGCAGGACGTGAGCGGACGGCTTGCGAACCGCAACGTGGCCGATATCGTGGCCATGCAGGATGGCAGCCTCTGGTTGACCCTTCCGAACGCGTTGCAACATTTCGAGCCGGCCACGGGGAAGTGCCGTGTGATCACAGTGGTCGAAGGCCTGCCTTCGGGCCCGCTGAACCTGTGCAGCACGCACGCACCGATGGCAGCACCGCTGCTGGTGGGCACCTGGGAAGGGTTCTTCCTGGTGCGCGAGGGGGCGCTCGATCCCGTTCCCCCACCAACGGTGCAGATCCCCGCTATGCAAGCGCAGGACCGGGCGATCGCAACCCATCTGGATCGCATTCACGATGCACGCATCGCACTGCCGTACGACGAGAACCGCATCACCTTCGTCCTGCGCAGCACCAACCTGATCGACCAGCAACGCGATGAATTCGCCTACCGCTTGATCGGCGCGGACACGAACTGGGTGATCGCAGGCAGCGAGGACCGCGTCACCTTCAACAACGTGGCACCCGGGCGGTACCGCTTCGAGGCGCGGGCGCGCACGGCACAAGGACCGTGGGGCGCTGTCGCGGCGACCTCGTTCGCGATCCTGCCGCCGTTCTGGGCCACCTGGTGGTTCCGGGCGATCGCCGTGGCGCTCCTGATCGCGCTGGCCGCATGGTCGTTCCGCGCGGTGCTGCGTTCACGGTTGCGGGAACAGCACCGCAGGCTGGAACGCGAACGTGCACGCCTGGAGGAGCGCATGCGGATCGCGCACGACCTGCACGATGACCTGGGCAGCAGCCTGGCGCTCATCGCCATGGAAGGGGAGCTGGCGCGAATGGACGAAGGCACGGACGCACGCGAAGCGCTGAAACGCGTGAGCGACGGCGCACGCGAGGTCACCGACAACATGCGGCGCATCGTCTGGGCGCTGGGTTCCGGTCAGGACACCCTGGGCGATCTCGCGGCCTACATCCGTTCCTCGGCCGCCGAGCTCATCGAACGCGCCGAGGTGGAGCTCGTTGCACAGGCGGAGCTCGCCGACCCCGGCCGCACCCTTACCGCCGACCAGCGCAGGCACCTCCTCCTGATCACCAAGGAGCTCCTGCTCAACGTGGTGAAGCATGCCGGAGCGCGTACGGCAACATTGCGCCTGGAGCAGCGGAACGGGGTGCTGGACCTTCGCGTGAGCGACGACGGCGCGGGCTTCGATCCCGGCTTGCGCATGGGCGCCGGAACCGGTACCACCAGCGTGCGCGAACGCGTCAAGGCCCTTGGCGGCAGCGTGGAGGTGCATAGCGCGCCGGGGGCGGGCACCACGGTGCACGTGGAGGTGCCCATCGGGTCCCCTTCGGTCTAGTACACCGCCCTTTGCGCGGGTGCTGCCACTACCTTGCAGCGATGGACCGTCTGTTGCGGATCGCGATCGTGGAGGACCTGCCTCCGATGCGCGCGTTCCTGCGTAGCGTGCTCGCCAGTGCCCGCGACATGCAGCTCGTGGCCGAGTACAAGAGCGCCGAGGAGGCGTTCCCCGCGATCACCGCGCTCCAGGTGGACGTGGTGATCAGCGACATCGGCCTGCCCGGCACCAATGGCATCGAACTGCTGAAGAAGCTGCGCCCCTTCCTGCCCCGCACGCAGTTCATGCTCTTCACCGTGCACGACGACGATCTACGCGTGTTCGAAGCGCTGAAGGCGGGTGCCAACGGCTACATGCTCAAGAGCAGCACGCCGATCGCCATGCTGGAGGCCGTGCGCGAACTGGTGAACGGTGGCGCGCCCATGAGCGCCAGTGTGGCCCGTCGGTTGGTCGATCACCTGCGCCCTTCGCCGAACGCTACCGGCGATCACGAGGCATTGACCCCGCGCGAGCAGAACGTGCTGGACATGCTGTCGCAGGGCATGCTCTACAAGGAGATCGCGCAGCGCGAAGGCCTCTCCATCAGCACGGTGAAGGCGCACATCCACAGCATCTACAAGAAGCTGCACGTGGGCAGCAAGGCCGAAGCGCTGGAACGGTACCGCGGATCCTGAACGGGACCCGCGACCCGTGTTCCGGGAAAGGAACGGGGATCATTGCCCCGGGTGCACGAACCGGCCGCTCCACGCACCGTTCGTGCCTTGCACCAGTACGGTGTACGTGCCTGCGGCCATGCCGCCCGGGTCCAGCACCGTGCGCGATCCGACGATGCCCCCGGTGCGTACGGTACGGCCCATGGCATCGAGCACCAGCACCTGCGCACCCGACCAGGTCGCATCGGCGGCCATCAGCACGACCGCGTGCGGGGTGGTGTGCAAGGACAGGCCGTCGCCGGTGGCCTCGTTGATCGTGGTGCCCGAGTTGAGGATGACCGTGTAGTCCTCCACTTCCCCGGAAACGGACGAGGCGCATGCGCCGATGGGCAGCGATTCCGTGCTCTTCAGTGCCCGCACGCGGAACAGCCGCGGCCCCACGCCCACACCGCCCGGTACGGTGAAGGAGGGATGGTAGTCGTAACCCGGTGCGATCACGTTCGCGATGTTCTCGCCCGGATCGTCCAGGTCACCGTTGTCGTTGTAGTCGATGTAGGCTGCGAACTGTGTCACGTTCGCGTTCGTCGGGTCGATGTCCAGCGTATAGGTGGATCCCGTGGTGAGCTCGGTGCTCAAGGCGCGGTAGTCGTTGTAGTAGGGACCGAACGCTGCTCCCGTGCCGGTGTTGTCGAGCGTGTTCAGGTGCACACCGTCGATCGCATCGTTGCCCACCGTCCAGGTAAGGGTGAAGGGAAGGCAGGGACCACCGGCTTCGGTCACGATCAGTTCGGTGTCGTAGGTCTCGCCCCCCCAGATGTACGGTTCGCAACTGGAGGTGGGCGGCGCTCCGTTGTTGAAGGAGTGGATGCGGAAGTGGTGCAACCCCGGGGGACAGGTCACGGGGATGGTGAGGTCCACGGAGTGGTCCTGGTCCACCACGGTGCTCACCACCGAGGCCAG
>CAZFAW010000125.1:2582-3802 GCA_964517015.1 uncultured Chryseobacterium sp. | reverse complement strand
GCCGCGGTGTACGCGGTGAGGCAGGGCAGGCCTTCGCGGCGGATCGCGAGGGTGAAGTCCTTCACATCGCCGTAGGTCTCGTCCGCGCAGGGGTCGTTCAACTCGAAGCTCACACGGATGCGCAGGGTCACGCGTTCGGGGAACAGGATCGTATTGGGCGGGTTCAAGGCGAATGAAACCAGCTCATTGGGTGTCGTGGTGTTGGCGAAGCCCAGGTCCTCCAGCGGGTCGGTCCAATCCCCATCGTTGTTCCAGTCCACCCACACGCTCACGATGTCGTCGTCGTAAGCGCCCGTCACCACCTGCAGCATGCTGCCCCCGCCCACTTCGATCGTGCCGCCGAACAGCCGGTAGTCGGTGTACCCGGTCTCATCGCCGGCGATCGTGAAGTCCACTCCATCGATGTACACCTGTGTAATGGCATCGCCTTCGGTGTTGCCGCGGGAGAAGAGCGGGATGCACGGCGATCCATCGTCGATCACCACGGTGTAGTCCTCGGTCTCGCCATAGTCGAACGTGCCGCAAGGGTCGGGGGTGGGCATGTTGTAGCAGCAACGAACGCGCAGCCGGCGATACCCCACGCGTGCATCGGCCGGCACGGTGAAGCTGAAGAGCAGGCTCTGCCCCGCGCTCGTGTTGAACTGGTCTGCGATCACTTCATCCGGCTCGAAGGTGCCGTTGTCGTCGAAGTCGATCCATGCCGCGTAGTCATCGCCCACGAACGTGCCCGCCTTGATCGTGAGGAAGTACATGCCGCCCGGGACCAGGCGCGTCACCGAACCATCGCCCGTGAGCGTGTAGTCCTGGTAGTCCTGACCGGCGGTGAACGTGGTGGTCAGGTCGATCGCGGGCACCGACCCCAGGAGCACGCGCGCAATGTAGTCCCCGTCGTCGGGCCCGTTCACGGTGTGGGCGGCGCAGTAAGGCGCCTGGGCAAGGGCCATCGGGGCGGAGGAACAGAGCAGGAGCAGTGCGTAGAGCGTGCGCATGGGTATGGTTCGATGCGCCAAAATGCAGCGCGCCCGCCGACCGCCCGGTATGTTCTAGAACACCACCGTCCGCCGGGGCGGCCCGATCACCTTGCGCAC
Organism: uncultured Chryseobacterium sp.; assembly: GCA_964517015.1. Lineage (GTDB taxonomy): Bacteria > Bacteroidota > Bacteroidia > Flavobacteriales_F > PHOS-HE28 > PHOS-HE28. The sequence continues at coordinate 2,714 of CAZFAW010000125.1, read as the reverse complement.
CGAACACCGGAACCACATGCACGCACGCAACCTCCTTCTCCCTGCCATCGCCTTGCTTGGTACGCTCCACGGCCCGCAAGCCACGGCACAAACGCCGCCCTGTACCGGTCCGTTCCCCGACCATGTGTACGG
>CAZFAW010000125.1:0-2482 GCA_964517015.1 uncultured Chryseobacterium sp. | reverse complement strand
TCGCCCACCACGGTGCTGCTCACCAACGGTTGGATCATCGATATCGCCGGCGGCCTGGTCTCCACGGGGAACCTTCCGCCCCATCCGGATGTCCTTTTCGGTCCGCGCCGGCGCAGCCCCGATGGCGGCTTCATCGCCGCACGTACCCTTTACTCCTTCGATGTCACCGGGATATGGAGCGCCTACCCCACCTACCTCGGATCGGGCGAGGACATCGGACTAGTGAAGACCGACGCCAGTGGCGCCCTGCTTTGGGCGAAACGCTTCAACTCCGTATCGATCGATGACCTCGCCGGCTTCCTCGTGCTGCCCGATGGCTACCTCTTGCTCAGTTCCTCCTACGGATTCATTCCGGGTGGCGACCGCCTCTCCACCATCCACGGCTTGCACGACTTCTGGATGATCCGCACCGACCTCGATGGCAACATCGTGTGGGAACGTTCCTATGGGAGCACGCAGGACGATATTCCCAAGGGCATGTTCCAGGATACCGACGGGAACTTCGTGCTCTACGGCCGCACCGAGGCGATCAACGACCACGATGTCACCGAACCCGTGCGCAGCGCCACGGGGATCGGCCTCGATGGCTGGATGCTGAAGATCGACGCGGCCGGGAACAAGCTGTGGGACAAGCGCTGGGGTGGTGGTGGGGCGGATTGGTTGTTCGCCGGAGCGCCCGTGCCGGGAGGCTACCTGATGGTGGGCACCACCGATTCGGATCCCGGCTACGATCGCACGGCCCCGCGCCTGAACTCCACGGACCTCTGGGTCATGCGCATGCTGCCCGGAACACCCACCACGTGGTACAACGATGCGGACGCTGACGGCTTCGGCGATCCCGCCTCACCGATCACGGCCTGCACGCGTCCCTTCGGCTACGCAGCGAACGGGCTCGATTGCGATCCGCTGGCCCCCAACCCCACCAGCAACTACATCGGCGCGCGCTGCGACGATGGCAACACGTTCACCTTCCCGGATCGCATCACCGCAGGCTGCACCTGTTCGGGCGCCATACCCGACTTCCTCTTCGATCACCTCACCTTCGAGCTGCTGCCCGATGCGTTCGCGGGTACGCTCAGCATGTCCGTGTTCCCCGAGGGTTCGGCCACGCCGATCATGAGCTTCGGCCCCTGGCCGTCCGCGCAACCGGGCGTGCCGGTGGTGGAAGCGTTCGACCTTCCTCCGGGGCGCTACACCCTGCGCGTGTTCGATGCGATGGCCGATGGGATCACCGATGGCGGGTACACCCTCCGGGTGAACGGCGAACGGATCGTCGACGCCGATGGCGCGTTCCAACAGGCGAGCGAAGCACCGCTTGGTTTCGAGTTGCCGGTGGGCGAGCGCTGCCTCACGACCGCCACGTGCGACAAGCTGGATCTGCTGCCCGCCTCCAGTATCGTGGCCTCGCCCGATCCGCTGGTCACCGAGCACTACGGATCCTCCGATGCCACGACCGGCTACCAGTTCTGGATCTTCAACCCGCACGGTGGCTACAGCCGTCGTGTGTTCCAGAGCCATGCCAACCCGGGCCCGGGACAGCCGCCTGGCCCCACCGCCTGTGCGCACTTGAAGCTGAGCAGCCTGGTGAACAACCCCGTGCCGCAACTCACCCGCCTGAACGTTCGCGTGCGGTCCCGGATCGACGGCAGCTACGCGCCCTTCGGACCGGCTTGCACGATCATGGTGGATCCCTACGCCGGTGCATGCCCCACCACGCAGCTCGTGGACCAGCCCGGCAGCCCGAACTTCAGTTGCGGTAGCCAGAAGAGCTTCGGAGGCAGTAACAAGGTGGTGGCCTTCGCCGTGGCCGGTGCGAACAAGTACCAGTTCGAATTCGCGGAACCGGGCCTGAACTACCTGCGGCGGATCACCAGCACGAACAATGCACGCCTGCTGAATTGGGGAACGCTCCAGCCGCTCTGTGGCACCTTCACCTACCAGGTGCGGGTGCGCGCGAGCTTCGATCAGGGGCAGACGTGGTGCCCATGGGGCGCGACCTGTCCCGTTACCATCGCGCACTACGCCCCGGGTTGCACCCCGGTGGGGTCGTCGCTCGGCGATCCCGCACCGCGTTCGCTCTTGGGCAACACGCCTCGTATGGATGTGTTCCCCAATCCCGCCAGCAGCAGCACCCTGCATGTGGCGATCTCCGGCCTCGCGGAAGAGGAACGCGTGCGGTCGGTGCGGTTGACGGATGCCGGTGGCCGGATGGTGCTGGAACGTACCGTGACCTCGGAGGAGGGTACGACGGACTTCGCGCTCGACGTTGCTGCGTTGGAGCAGGGCGCTTACGTGCTGGCCGCGATCACCACGCACCGCACCCTCACCGGACGCGCGATGGTCGCGCGCTGAGGCCTTCAGCCGCCGATGCTCACCATGGGCCGCGCGCTCAGGTCGTGGAGCACCTCTTGCTGCTTCTCGGGCCTGAACGGGGGCAGCCCGCCGAGCATGGCGTGCTTGGCGCGCACGTTGGCCTCGATCA
>CAZFAW010000124.1:0-7356 GCA_964517015.1 uncultured Chryseobacterium sp. | reverse complement strand
CTCGGTGAGCGGCTCGTTGCGGCGTTCCATCACGCGTTGCGCGGTGTGCAGGGCGCGGTCGAGGTCGTATTCCTCAAAGCCTTCCGCCCCGCCCCAGCTGAACCCGGGCACGTGCTTGGCGGGAAAGCCCGCATCGAAGATGTTGGCGCACACCCCCACCACGGTGCCGGTGTTGAACATGGTGTTGATGCCGCTCTTGCTGTGATCGCCCATGACCAGGCCGCAGAACTGCGCGCCGGTGCCCACCATGCCGCCTTCGGCGTAGCCGTACATCTTCACTTCGCCATAGGTGTTCTTCAGGTTGCTGTTGTTGGTGTCGGCGCCCAGGTTGCACCACTCGCCCAGCACGCTGTTGCCCAGGAAGCCATCGTGCGCCTTGTTGCTGTTGGCCAGCAGCACGCTGTTGTTCACCTCGCCCCCCACGCGGCATCCGGGGCCCAGGCTTGTGGGGCCGTAGATCTTCGCTCCCATCTTCACTTGTGCGCCCTCGCCCAACGCGAAGGGTCCGCGGATCATGGCGCCCTCCATGATCTCCGCGCCGCGGCCCACCCAAACGGGTCCATTGGTGGTGTTCAACGTGGCGGCCTCCACGCGCGCACCTTCCTCGAGGAAGATCAAGCCCGGATCGCCCACCACGGTGTTCAATGCGCTCAGGCTCTGGCTGCGCCGGCCATCGGTCAGGAGCACGTAATCGTTCAGGATCGCGCGGCCGCAGTGTTGGAACAGGTGCCATGGCCGTTCGATGCGCACCACTTCGGCCGCCAGCTCCACCCGGTGCAGGAACGCGGGAGGCGTGTTCCAATCCGCCGCCTCGGCCTTGCCTTCGCCCGTGGTGCAGAACGCGATCGCGCGGCCCTCCTTCACCAACACCTGGCCGGGCTCCAGGTTCAACACGGCGCTCACCAGATCGGGCAGGGGCAGCATACCCGCGTGCACTTCGCGCACCACGTCGCCGTGCACGGGCGGGTACTTCTTCTGCAAGTACGGCTCGGTGCGGAAGCCCACGGGCAGCTCGGTAAGGCGCGACCACGCCTCGGCCAGGGTGAGCACGCCCGGCCGCAAGGCCCCCACGGGCCGGGTGAAGGTGAGCGGCAGCATCTGCTGGTGCAGGCCGGCATCGGAAAGCAGGATCGACATGGCAGGGACGAAGATCGCCAACCCGGGGTTAGGTGCTCATGACGCGCACCTGTGGAATACGTATGGACATGGCCCGTCCGGGTACGGCAGCGGCCCAAGGCCGTGCTCGCGCGCAGCTCACATCCAGAAGCTCGTGATCCAATACACCAGGCCGGCCAGCAGCGCGCTCACGGGAATGGTGAGGATCCAGGCCCAGAGCAGGCGCAGCGTAACGCCCCACCGCACGGCACTGGTGCGCTTGGTGGCGCCCACGCCGATGATGGCACCGGTGATCGTGTGCGTGGTGCTCACGGGAATGCCCATCTGTTCGGTGAGGTACAAGGTCATGGCGCCGGAGGTCTCGGCGCACACCCCTTCCAACGGTGTGACCTTGGTGATGCGCGTGCCCATGGTCTTCACGATCTTCCAGCCCCCGCTCAACGTGCCCAGGCCGATCGCCGTGTAGCACGCGAGCGGTACCCAGTTGGGCATTTCCTTGATGTCGCCGATGTTGCCATTGGCCACCAGCGCCGCGGCGATGATGCCCATGACCTTCTGCGCATCGTTGCCACCGTGGCCTATGCTGAAGGCCGCGCTGGAGAGCAGCTGCAAGCGCTTGAACATGTTGGCCATGCTGTGCGCCGTGGGGCTCTTCACCTTTTCCACGTACAGGTACGCCAGGATGAAGACCAGCACCATGGCCATGAGGCAGTACTTCAGTATGCTGTTGTCCGCCTTGTCCAGTTCCTTGGTCAGCTTCTCGGCGTCCACGCCGGGATCCAGCTTGCCCACCTTGGCGGCGATGCCGGCGCCATGCAGTTCATCGTACCGGGCCAGCAGCGGTTGCGCGGCCTCGAACTTCGCCCTGGCCTTCTCGTAGTCGGCCATCTTCGCGGGGTCGCTCTCGGCGGCCTTCTCCTTGTCCTGCACCTTGTAGAACTTGGAAAGGTTCTCCTGCAGCTTGCCTTCCTTCAAGTAGTCGAACAGGATCCACGTGGCCACCGCGGCAACCAGGATGATCGCGATGCGGCTCCACAGGTTGCGGACGAGGGTGACCAGCGTGATGAAGATGCTGATGACCATGCCCACGATGGGCGCCAGGAAGATGAAGAGCAACGTGGTGGTGATCTTGCTGCTCTCCACCACTTCCTCGAGGGTGAACCCGTCGGTGATGGCGAAGGCGTGCGCGATGGCCGCACCGGCGAAACCGCCGATCAGGGTGTGGCTGGATGAGGACGGGATGCCGTACCACCAGGTGAGCAGGTTCCAGATGATGGCCGCAATGAGCCCGCTGAGGATGACCTGCAAGGTGACGAACTCGGTGTGGACGGTCTTGCTGATGGTGTTGGCCACCGCGTGGTCCTTGAACAGGAAGAAGGCGACGAAATTGAAAAAGCCCGCCCAGAGCACGGCCTGCAGCGGTGTGAGCACCTTGGTGCTGACCACCGTGGCGATGGAATTGGCCGCGTCGTGGAAACCGTTGATGTAATCGAACACCAACGCCAGGACGATGATCGTGACGAGCAGCGTCATGCGCTCAGGCGTACTTGAGCATGATGCTCTCGATCACGTTGCCCACGTCCTCGCACTTGTCGGTGCCGATCTCGAGCACGGTGTACACATCGCGCATCTTGATCAGGCGCACGGGGTCCTTCTCATCGTCGAACAGGCGCTGGATGCCCTTGTCGAACACCTCGTCGGCCTCGTTCTCCATGCTGTTGATGCGCACCACGAACTCGTTCTGCCCCGCGTTCTTGTGCAGGTGGCGCAGGCTCTGCACGGCCATTTGCACGATCCCGCAGCCCACGTGGATCAGTCGGGCCAGCTCCCGGCAGGTCTCATCGGGTTCCTCGATCCGGTAGAGCTCCAGCTTCTTGGCCGCCGCCAGGATGTAGTCGGCGATGTCGTCCAGGCTGGTGGCCAGCTCGTGGATGTCCTCCCGGTCGATCGGCGTGATGAAGTTGCGCGCCAGGTCGGTGAAAATGGTGTGCGTGAGGTCGTCGTTGGCGTGCTCGCTCTGGTCCAGCCGCTCCAGGATCGCGTCGCGTTGCGCACCCTGTGCGGTGGCCATGATGGCCACCAGGTCCTCGCTCATCTTCAGCACGTTCGCCGCCGATGCTTCGAAGTGGTAGAAGAACACGCGATCGCGCGGTTTGAAGATGCGGAAGAAGGCCTCGAGGAACATGGGTTCAGGATCTGGCCGCGAAAGTGATCGCCGCCCGCCCAGCTTGTACCCGGGTGCCCAAGCGTTAACCACGACTTAACATTGGCTTAGATCCGGGGGCGGCCCGCCCGTGGCTTCGTTCATTTGTGGAAGGCCGGACCACGACCAAGCGGCCGCGAACATGTTGTACGAATTCAACGGGTACCGGCCGGTGGTGCATCCCACGGCCTTCGTGCACCCCCAGGCCGCCGTGACCGGCAACGTGGTGATCGGCGCCCACGTTTACATCGGGCCGGGCGCGGCGCTGCGTGGCGATTGGGGCGAGATCGTGGTGAAGGAGGGCTGCAACGTGCAGGAGAACTGCACCATCCACATGTTCCCCGGCATCAAGGTGGTGCTGCATCCCGGCGCGCATATCGGCCATGGGGCCATTGTGCACGGCGCCACCGTGGGCGCCGATTGCCTGGTGGGCATGAACGCCGTGCTGATGGACGATGTGGTGCTGGGCGAGGGCTGCATCGTGGGTGCGCTGTCTTTCCTGCCCGAAGGATCGACCTGGGAAGCGCGCAAGGTGATCGTGGGCAACCCCGCTCGCGCTGTGAAGGACGTGAGCGACGAGATGCTGGCATGGAAGACCGAAGGCACGCGGCTCTACCAGCAACTGCCCGCGCACCTGCACGCCTCCCTGCGGCCGTGCGAACCCCTGCGCGAAGTGGATCGCAGCCGGCCACCGATCTCGGATACCTACCGCACTTGGCGGGCCACCCGGAACGAAGGGAAACCATGAGCAACACGACCACCCCCGACCTGCTGGCCACGGAGCAACAGCAACTGGCACACCTGCGCGAGATCGTGGAACGCTCCATCCGCGAGCAGGAACTGATCGTGAACAACCTGTTGCACCCGCCGCGCGAAACACTGACCCGCGGGCAGCGGCTCTCCGATCGCATCGCGCGGTTCGGCGGTTCCTGGGGTTTCATCACCAGCTTCCTCCTGGTGCTGGCGGTCTGGATCGTTTACAACGTGAACGCGCCCACGGGCGATGCCTTCGACCCCTATCCGTTCATCCTCATGAACCTGATCCTCTCCTGCATCGCGGCGATCCAGGCGCCGGTGATCATGATGAGCCAGAACCGCAAGGAGGAGAAGGACCGCATGCGCGCGGAGAACGATCACATGGTGAACCTGAAGGCCGAGATCCAGATCCGCAGTCTGCACCAGAAGGTGGACCTGCTGCTGGAGGAACAGATCAAGACGCTCTTCGATGTGCAGGTGCGCCAGATGGAACTGCTGGAACGGATCGAACAGCGTCTGGGGACGTGATCACCCCCGATCCTCCAGGTGCAGCATGTGCATGAGGCGGTGCACCAGCGGAGCGAGGAGCACGGCCACGGTGGTGAGCAGGGCCACGCCGCTGTACAGTGCATAGCACGAGGCGAAGACCTTGGCCGCATCGTTCGGCAATGCGCCCACCGGCCCCATGCCGCTGAGGATCATCGAGGCGTCCAGGAACGCATCGACCGGCCGCTCGCCCGCGAAGAACATGTACCCCGAAACCCCGATCGCGAGGGAGAACCCGATGAAGGCGAACGCGGCGACCAGGAAGCGCAATTGCCGCCGCACGAAGGCCACCCGGGTGAGCAGTGGTTCAGTACGGCGCTCGAACATCACCTTGCCCATGCCGCAAAGCTCGCCGCACGGCGCGGCCGCGCCACCGCGCACCGCCGTGCACCATCAACAGCCGCGCGTTGACCGGTACGCCCCGGGCGATCGGATCGCGCCCCCCATGGCGCGATCTTCGTCGCAGCCACCCACCCCATGCGCGGCCTCCAGACCATCCTCCTGCTCATCGCCTCGAACACGTTCATGACGTTCGCGTGGTACGGCCATTTGCGCTTCAAAGACCTCACGTGGGCGAAGGAACTCGGGCTCTTCTCCATCGTCCTGGTGAGCTGGGGCATCGCCTTCTTCGAGTACTGCCTCATGGTACCTGCCAATCGCTTCGGCCACCTGGCCCATGGGGGCCCCTTCAACCTGGTGCAGCTGAAGGTGATCCAGGAAGCGGTCACGCTGGCGGTGTTCGCCGTGATCACCGCGCTGTTCTTCAAGGGCGAACCGTTGAAATGGAACCACCTGGGCGCCGCGATGTTGTTGATCGGCGCGGTGTGGCTGGTGTTCAAGGATTGACCGATGCATTTCGACCTGCTGCAGGAACTGATCATCGTGCTCGGCCTCTCGGTCGGGATCATCCTGCTGTTCCGCCGGTTCAAGTTGCCCGGCGTGTTGGGCTTCATCATCACAGGCACCATCGCGGGCCCGTACGGCACGGGCTTGATCGAGGATCCGGAGAACGTGCAGATGCTCTCGGAGATCGGGGTGATCTTCCTGTTGTTCGTGATCGGCATGGAGTTCAACCTGAAGAAGCTCGCCTCCATCGGCGTGGCAGTCTTCGTGGGCGGCACCCTGCAGGCGGGGCTCACCATCGCGGGTGTCACCCTGCTCGCACGCATGATCGGGCTGCCCTGGCCGGCGGCCACGTTCACGGGCTTCCTGGTCTCGCTCAGCAGCACCGCGATCGTGTTGCGCGGGCTCCAGGAGAAAGGCCGGCTCGATGCGCCCTTCGGGCGGTTGAGCTCGGCGATCCTGATCTTCCAGGACATCCTGGTGGTGCCCATGATGCTGGTGACCCCCATGCTCGCGGGCCGCAGCGCCGATCCCGGCGGCGATCTGCTGAAGCTGCTGGTGAAGATGCTGCTGTTGGTGGTGATCGTCTACATCAGCGGGCGCTTCCTGGTGCCCCGGCTGCTGAAATCGGTTGCGCGCGGCCGCAACCGCGAGCTGTTCCTGATCACCGTGGTGGGCCTTTGCATGGCGGCGGCCTGGGGCACCAGTGCACTGGGCCTTTCGCTGGCGTTGGGCGCCTTCTTCGCGGGGCTCATCATCAGCGAGACCGACGAGGCCTACCAGGCCACCGGGATCGTGCAGCCGCTGCACGGCCTGTTCATGAGCTTCTTCTTCGTGAGCATCGGCATGCTGGTGGACATCCGCCTTTTCCTGGAACACCCGCTCACGATCCTCGGCCTCAGCGTGCTGGCCATCGGGGTGAAGATCGTGGCCGCGTTCACGGCGGTGTGGCTGCTGCGCTACCCGTTGCGCACGGCCATGCTCAGTGCGCTGGCCCTGTTCCAGGTGGGCGAATTCGCCTTCGTGCTGGCGCTGCCCGGGCTCGACCTCGGGCTCATCAGCCATGCGCACTACCAGATCTTCCTGGCCGTCTCCATCATCACCATGGGCGCCACCCCTTTCGTGCTGGAATACGCGGACACGATCACGCGCAAGCTCTTCACCGCGTTCCTCTCCCAGGCCGTGCAGGCCCGCCTCGAAGGCATGATGCGCGTGCGCCGCGAGCACGAGAAGGTGGAAGCCCGCACCTTGAAGGACCACGTGGTGATCATCGGGTTCGGCTTGAACGGGCAGAACGTGGCACGCGCGGCGCTGAGCGCACGGATCCGGTGCGCCGTGATCGAGGAGGAACCCCAGCTCGTGGGCCGGGCCACTGCGCTCGGCCTCCACGTGGTGCAGGGCGATGCCACCAACGAGCACGTGCTGGAGAAGGCGCACGTGGAGAGCGCGCGCGTGGTGGTGGTCGCCATCAGCGACCCCGATGCCACGCGCAAGATCGTGGCGGGCGTGCGCGCGCACAGCGCGGCCTACCTGATCGTGCGCACCCGCTACGTGCACGAGGTGGAGGCCAGCATCGCGCTCGGCGCCAACGAGGTGATCCCCGAGGAATTCGAGACCTCGATCGAGATCTTCTACCGCGTGCTGCGCAAGTACCTCGTGCCCGAACCGAACATCAAGCAGATCGTCTCCACCTTCCGGCGGAACCACTACGGCATGATGCGCGGCACTTCCGTGGAGGAACAGGCCGTGCCGCAGGACACTCTGGTGATCCCCGGTCTGGAGATCGCCACGCTGCCCGTGACGCTCGGGCGCACACGCGTAGTGGGCCGCAGCGTTGCCGAAGTGGGGCTGCGCGAGAAGTACGGGATCACCGTGCTGGCGATCCGTCGCGG
>CAZFAW010000123.1:0-7380 GCA_964517015.1 uncultured Chryseobacterium sp. | reverse complement strand
TGTTCCGGTGGGGAACGAGCACCGGAAGGCGATCCGTGCGCGGGATGCACCTGCCTGTAGAGGTAGTTTTGGCGCGTGCGCTTCGTTCGCCTCCTGATCCCGCTCCTGCTCACCGCGTGCATGGATCCCATCGGCTCGGGACCTGCAACAGCCCCACCGCGGCCTCCGGACCCGGTGCGCCGTTCCAGCGTGATCGACGAGATCGATTCCGCGCGCCGCGCCGCCGAGGCGGAAGCGATGGTGATCGATGATCCCCGCCTCCGCGATCGCACCGAGGACTCGTTGACGCAAGCGAACAGCGACTCCCTCGTGGACCGCATGCTCCGGGCAAGAAGGGGAACGGGGCGCTAGTGTGCCCGATGCTCCCGCCGTGGGCGCCCGATACGGGCCCGCGTTCCATCGCGTATGGAACGGCCCATCACCATCCGTGCAACACGCGCGCGCGCACGACCATCTTTTGGACCATGCAACACCGATCGCTCACGGCCCTGGCCCCGTTCGCCCTGCTTTGCCCGCTTCACCACGCGCACGCACAGACCTTCCAGTGGGCTCGCACCTTGGGAAGCGCGGGGTACGAGATCGCCACGGCCGTGCGCACCGCGCCCGATGGCAGTGTGTACAGTGCGGGCTATGCAGCGGAAGATCCGATCAGTGGTTGCGGTGCCACCGCCGCCCCGGGAGGACTGGACCTGTACCTGAGCAAGCACGACCCGAACGGCAACTGCCTCTGGTCGTTGATCGATGGCGGACCCGGCGGCGATGAAGTCGCGTACGGCCTAGCCACGGACGCGGCAGGGAACGTGTACGCTGCGGGATCCTACTCGGCCACGGCCACCTTCGGCAGTGCCATCATCGTTCCGAGCGGCATGGAGGACCTGTTCGTGGTGAAGTACGATGCAGGTGGAACGTTCCAATGGCTGGCCCATGCCGGCGGCCCCTTCGGCGATGAAGCGCGCGCAGTTGCGGTCGATACCGCCGGCAACGTTTACGTGTGCGGCAGCTTCAAGACCACCGCCACCTTCGGTGCGATCACGATCGGATCGGTGGGCAACCGCGATCTCTTCCTGGCGAAGCTCAGCCCTGCGGGAGTTTGGCTCTGGGCCCGTCGTGCGGGAGGTGCGGGCGGGGAGGAAGCGCGCGGCGTGGCCGTGGACGAAGCCGGCGACATCCATCTCACGGGCTGGTGCAGCAGTTCGCCCGCCGATTTCGGCCCTTTCCTGGTGAACCCCGCGAACGCGGACCTCTTCGTGGCCAAGTACGATGGAACCGGCCAGTGCCTCTGGGTGCGCATCGGTGGCGGGAACAGCACGGACCAAGGCCAGGCGATCGCGGTGGACCAGGCAGGGAACAGCTACACCACCGGATGGATCTCCGGCGACACGGCGTTCTTCGACGGTGTGCCGGTGGTTACCAATGGGCCGTTCGAAGACGTGGTGCTGGCGAGCTACGACCCCTCGGGTGCCTTGCGCTGGGTGCGGCATGCGGGAGGCCTCGCCACCGATCAGGGCGCGGGGATCGATCTGAACGAACAAGATGGACCCGTGCTCACCGGGAATTTCTCCGATACGATCACCATCGGCGGCACCACGCTGATCGGGGCGGGCGGGATCGATGTCTTCGTGGCCGGGTACGATACGGCTGGCACTGCGCTCTGGGCCTTGTCGGGTGGCGGCGCCGGGTACGATCCGGCAGGCGGTGCGGCGGTGGGCCTGTTCAACGAGACCTTCATTGCTGGTGGCTATGACCTGCTGGCCGACTTCGGCACGCAACAGATCACCGCGGTCGGCAGTTCGGACCACTACCTGGCCAAGGTGGGCCAACTGCCCACGGGCACACCCTTGCTCATGGCCGAACCCATGCTCGCGCTGTCTTGGGATCGCGCGTCCCATACGCTCGATCTGTTCGATCCACGCCTGGCCGGTGCGCCCTGCTCGATCGCCGATGCATCGGGCAGGATCCTTCACACCGGCACGATCGCTGCGAGCGCGCGGATCGACCTGCCCGGACTCCGCCCCGGGCTCTATGTGCTGCGCATTGCGGTGCCCGAACGACCGATGGCCGGCTGCTTCGTGGTGGCGGATTGACGGCTTGCGGATCAGGGGCCGCCGATCCCGCTGAAGCTCACATCCAGGATCGCGTATTCGCGCCAGTCCTTGTAGTCGTAGTGCCACCACTCCGTGGCGAAGACGGTGAAGCCTTCGGCGCGCATGGCGGCGATCAGCAGGTCGCGCAGGTACGTGGCTTCCGGCGTGGAGCAGGCGTAGTCCGCGTGCGAACGCTCGGTCATCTCGTCGTACGCGCTGGGCATCGGCACAGCCTGGCCGGTCTTCAGATCCAATAGCGTGAGGTCCACCGCGCAGCCGCGGTTGTGCCTTGAGCCGACCGCTGGATCGGCCACGTAGCTCTTTTGCTCCTTCGGCGTGTGGTCCCAGAAGATCTTCGTCACGCTCCACGGTCGGTAGCCATCGAAGACGAGGATGCCATAGCCCTTCTCTTTCAGCGCCGTGTTCACCCGCACCAACGCCTCGGCGGCCGGCCGTTGCAGGAAAGCGCGCGCCTGCTTGTACACCGGCCTGCCCAGGAAGTTGTTCTTCGTCGCGTAGCGGATATCGAGGGTGATCGTCGGGTCGAGCTTCACCAGTTCCACCAGATCGGGTTGGCGGAAGGGGCCGGGCTCTTGGGGCGGTGACTGGGCAAGGTTGAGGGACGCAGCAAGAAGAGCCGCGCCAACGAGGGGTGATTGATGTATGAGCCCGATCACGGGTTCAAGCTACTGCATGTTCCAGAGAGCATGCAGGAATAAAGGAGGGCCGACTTCTCCTATACCCGACTCGGTTGACGCATACACCGGCCGGTGCCCGCGCGGGAATCAAGGGAGCTGTTGGGTCACGGTGTTCGTCGGAACAACGCCACCGATGTTCACCAGAATGATGTCACGATCGTTGCCAACGTTGACGTATTTCACCGTGCCGTCCATGTTAAGGTCACACCGGTCATAGACATTGTCGAGCGTGTTGCTGGGCACGACGCCTCCGATGGCGGTGAGGATCGCATCGCGATCGTTGTTCGCTCCAGTGTAGGAGACGATCCCATTGCCGTTCGCATCTCCCGACCAGAGACAGAGGATCGAACCCACCTGTGCGCGGGCATTCGTGCCATGGCAGATGGTGCTCGCCGTCTGGAAGTCGACCGTGATCGGGGTCACGCCCAGGGTGCGCGTGGTATTGGTCATGATCCCGAGATGGTTGCGATGGCGGATGGCGACATACCGGCTCCCCGCTCCGGTTGGGAAGTTCACGTAGCTGTCACCGTCCAGGTCAACGACGTCGCCATCGCGCTGCAACAGGGCGGGTCTGCTGTACTGCACCACCGAGGAATTGGAACCGCTGCGCAACTCGAGCACCACCCAGTCCTCGATCGCATTGTTGCCGGTGGTGGTGAGCAGGGTGGGAGAGATGGTGGTCGCACCGGTGAAGGACGTGTAGGTATACCCGAGCGCGGTGTAAGGTTCGGTGGTTGGCAGGAGGCCGGCGCTGCGCAGATTGTCCGTCATCACGGAGCCGGATGGCAGGGCACCTTGCAGCGAGGCCCTCACCCGGATATTGCCGCCGCAATCGCCGGGCGAGACCGTCTGGACGCTGGCGACCCCTGTGGTGTAGCAGGCGGTCACCGGATAGCCGAAATTGCACGGCACTGCGCTGAAGTCGATCACGTGCGTACCACCGGATAGCTGACCGTTGTATTGGTAGGCGCCGCCGCCCAGAAAGGTCCAGCCGGAGGTGAGTGCGCTGTAGGCACCGCCGTCCAGGGAGTAGGAGGAGGGCACACAGCCGAAGCTAACGTAGGCGTTCGCCATGCCGGTCAGGCAGTCGGGAGTGGTCTGCAGGTTCGGGTTCGTGGCCTGGTACCGGGCCACCACGATCTTCTGCATCGCCACGCACCCCAGCGCATCGGTCACGGTCGCGCGGGCGGAGTCGGTCTCTCCCCAATGGGCGATGATGGAGCTGGCCAGCGTCACGTCGCCATCGGCATCGTTCGTCCACGAATGGCCCACCACACTGCTCCAGAACGTCTGGTTCACACCACGGCGGTCCACCACGATGGTGAAGGGTGCCGTACCCCCCGTCGTGTTCACCGTGGTGAGCGCGTTGTTGGGGCAGCTCAGGGAAAGGCTCACCGTGGTGGAGATGGCGCATTGGGCGACGACCAGATGGCACATGCAACTGGTAAGGGCGGTGAACCCGATCCTGATCATTGTGTCGCTATCCGGCTGTGACACGGGCGCATATCAAGGACGGATGGCCAGCCCAAAGTTGCTTGGGTGGAAGAAATGGAGAAGGCCTCTGTTCTCGCTCGGCTCAGCCTGCGGGAGGACCTGTGCGTGCCGAGTGATCTCTTAAATAGGGCCTCTGGCCCGCCTAAAGCGATCTGTTCAGTACGTCGCCAACCTCCCGATCGCCTCCTTCACCCTCCCCTTTGCCAAAAATCCCTGCTCCAACGGGATCGCGAAGGGCACCGGCGTATCCCAGCTCGCCACACGCATCACGGGCGCATCGAGCGCATCGAAGCAATGCTCGTTGATCAACGCGCTGATCTCGCCGCCGAGGCCGGCCGTCAGCGTGTCCTCGTGCAGCACCAGCGCGCGACCGGTCTTGCGCACGCTGGCGTAGATCGCTTCGGTGTCCAGGGGTAGGAGGGTGCGCAGGTCGATGATCTCGGCATCAACACCGCTCTCCTTCACGGCATCCGTGGCCCAGTGCACGCCCATGCCGTAGGTGATGATGCTCATCGCGCTGCCTTCGCGGGCCACACGTGCCTTGCCGATCTCCACCGTGTAAGGATCGTCGGGGATCGTCTCGGAGATGCTGCGGTAGAGCGCCTTGTGCTCGAAGAAGATCACCGGGTTGGGATCGTCGAAGGCCGCCATGAGCAGGCCCTTCGCATCGTGCACCGTGGCCGGGTAGACCACCTTCAGCCCCGGCGTTTTCACGAACCACATCTCGTTGCTCTGGCTGTGGAAGGGCCCCGCACCCACGCCCGCGCCTGTTGGCATGCGCACCACCACGTCTGCGTTCTGCCCCCAGCGGTAGTGGATCTTCGCCAGGTTGTTGCAGATCTGGGTCATGCCCTCGCTCACGAAGTCGGCGAACTGCATCTCCACCATCGCCTTCATGCCCTTGATGCTGAGGCCGAGCCCCGCACCCAGGATCGCGCTCTCGCACAGCGGCGTATTGCGCACGCGCTCCTTGCCGAAGCGCTCCACGAAGCCCTCGGTGATCTTGAACGCACCGCCGTACTCCGCGATGTCCTGCCCCATGAGCACCAGGCCGGGGTGGCGCTCCATGCTCTGCGCCATGCCCTCGCTGATCGCGTCGATGAAGCGCTTCTCGCTGGTCTTCTCCGTTTTCGGCTTCAGTTCCGTGTAGGTGAAGGGCGCGTACACATCGCCCTCCTCGCGTTCCTTCATCGGTTCCGGTTCGGGTGCGGCGAAGGCTTCCTTCAGGCCGTCCTCTATCTCCTGCTTGATCGTGCTGCGCACGCGGTTCATCTCCGCATCGCCCAGGATCTTCTTTTCCAGCAGCCACTTCTCGTAATTCACCACGGGATCCTTGCGGCCCCACTCTTCGAACAAATCCTTGGGCACGTACTTGGTGCCGCTGGCCTCCTCATGCCCGCGCATGCGGAAGGTGATGCACTCCACCAGCACCGGCCGCGGCCGTTCGCGCATGCTGTCGGCGATGCGCGCGATGTGCTGGTAGACCTCCAGGATGTTGTTGCCCGCGATCATCCGGCTCTCGATGCCGTAGCCGATCGCCTTGTCCACGAAGTTCTTCATGCGGAACTGTTCGCTGCTGGGCGTGCTCAGTCCGTAGCCGTTGTTCTCGATCACGAAGATCACGGGCAGGTCCCACACCGCGGCCACGTTCACGCTCTCGTGGAAGTCGCCCTCGCTGGTGGCGCCGTCGCCGGTGAAGACGATCGTGCAGCGCTGTTCCTTCTTCAGCTTGTGCGCCAGTGCGATGCCGTCGGCGATGCCCATCTGCGGGCCCAGGTGGCTGATCATGCCCACCACGCGGTCCTGCGCGCTGCCGAAGTGGAAGCTGCGTTCGCGGCCCTTGCTGTAGCCGGTGGCCTTGCCCTGCCACTGTGCGAACAGTTTCGGGAAGGGCATGTTGCGCGTGGTGAACACGCCCAGGTTGCGGTGCATGGGCAGGATGTACTCGTCCTCGCGCAACGCCAGCGTGGCGCCCACGCTGATCGCCTCCTGGCCGATGCCGCTGAACCACTTGCTGATCTTGCCCTGGCGCAGCAGGCTCAGCATCTTCTCTTCGATCAGGCGCGGGCGCACGAGGGCCTCGTAGGCCTTCAGCAGGAAGGTTTCGGTGAGGTTCCCCCGGTCGAAGCGGAGCTGGCGGTCCTCCATCACATTGTGCATCGGGTAGCGTCCGCGTTCGTGCGGACCGGCCGCGAAGGTAGGATCGCTCCTG
Organism: uncultured Chryseobacterium sp.; assembly: GCA_964517015.1. GTDB lineage: Bacteria > Bacteroidota > Bacteroidia > Flavobacteriales_F > PHOS-HE28 > PHOS-HE28. The sequence continues at coordinate 892 of CAZFAW010000123.1, read as the reverse complement.
TGGCCTTAGCGCTTCGCGGCTTCGGCTTTGAACCGTGAAATGGCCGCCTTTGTGAATTCGCTCAGCACCAGGCGCCCGCTCACCAGCGCGCGCTCCTCCAGCAGGCGGTCCCAGTCGTCGGTGCCGGTCCACATCACGCGCTTCAGTTCGCGCATGGCCTCGGGGCTGTAGGCGGCCAGCTCGGCGGTGTGTGCGTCGATGCGGGCGTCGAGCGCTTCGATCGAGGGCAGCACTTCGGCGTACAGGCCGCGCTGTTCGCACCAGGTGGCGCTGCGGCGCGTGGCGGGCGTGGCGCTGAGCAGGCCGAAGGTGGCCGCGCCCACTTTGCGTTCCACGGCGGGGCCCACCACGAAGGGGCCGATGCCGATGGCCAGTTCGCTCAGGCGTACGCTGGCGCCCTCGTGCGCGTATGCGATGTCCACCGCGCTGGCCAGGCCCACGCCGCCGCCCACGCAATGGCTGTGGATCCGGCCGATCACGAAGCAGGGCACCGTGCGGATGGCGTTGATCACTTGGGCGAAGCCGCTGAAGAACACGCGGCCCTTCTCCTCGTTGTCGATCGCCACCAGTTCATCGAAGCTGGCGCCGGCGCAAAAGGCCTTCTCGCCCTCGCTGCGCAGCACGATCGCCCGCACGCTGCGGTCCGCGCCGGCGTTGCGGATCGCCGCCGCCATGTCGCGCAGCACGTGCCCGGGCAGGCTGTTGCTCTTGGGGTGGTGGAAGGTGATGGTGGCCACGCCGCCGTGCACCGCGCTGGTCACATAGCCGTCGCTCATGGCGCCAAAGGTCACATCCGCGCGAACAACCGCAAGCGCGTGATCGGCCCCATGCTATCTTCTTGGCCGCGGGATCGACGCGTTTCCCGTCGGGCGACCATGTACCTCAATTGCCA
>CAZFAW010000122.1:4303-7452 GCA_964517015.1 uncultured Chryseobacterium sp. | reverse complement strand
CTTGAACCAGCGACCCCATGATTAACAGTCATGTGCTCTAACCAGCTGAGCTACCGAGGAAGGTCCCCCGTAAAAAGGGACGGCAAATGTAGCCGCACCGGGGGATCGATGCAACGCGCCTTTCAAGGTGCCGCATCGAAGACGAAGCGATAACCCGGCGCGCCCTTCCAGGTGGCCAGCTCATCGCGCGTCCCTTCTCGGAACCGCACTCGCGCCGCGGGGACGTTCCGGGCCAGCAACCATTGCATGATGTGCTCGCGGCGCGCATACTCGATATCGCTCTGGAGCCGGTTGACCTCAGCTGCGCCCGCGACGGAAGCGCAGCGTTCGTGCAGTGGAAGGGCGCGGGTGCCGGGCGACCGCAGGTCCAGGAACCGCGTGAACGAACTGTCTCTCGGCGAGAATGCGAGCAGGCGCAACGTATCGGCGGCGGCAAGGTCCGTTCGCTCCCCGAACAGGCACATGCGTTTCGCCACGAAAAGCGCCAGCTCTTCGCGCTCCGCGGCGGAGTCGACCAGCGGGACCAGATCGGCGGCAAGACCCGGCTTGGCGGCGAGCGCAGCGGCCAGCTGTTGCAGCGCATGCAACTGGGCACGCGCAGGCACGGCCTGCATGGGCTCGAACCGAACGGCCTCCAGATCGCCTTCCGCACCGCCCACCGCACGGGCGAGCAAGTTGGCCGGGGCTGCCACGGCCTTCAAGAGCAGGTTCTTCAGCACCTGCCATACGATAGGCCACGGTTTGAAAGTGGGATCCTTCAAGTCCCCGGATACAGGTACGTCCAGGTCGATCAGGCCCTTCGGGTCCTTCAACAAGCCCACGGCCAGTCGCAATGGCAGGACGGGGATGCCCTCGGCATGGTCGTCGGTACGCTTGCCGAGCGCCATGCGGTCCACACGCAGGTGGTTCTTCGAATCGAGGCGACCGGCGGCGATCGTGGTCGTGCTCGTGTAGCCCAGCACTCCGTCCATCAGCGGATGGGCCGCGTACCAGCGCATGTACGGGTCCAGGTCGCGCAATGCCAACCGATCCACGCTCAGGGCCAGCTCCATGTCCTTGAATTCACGCGGATCGATGACCAGATCTCCGGTGACGATGCCCGATCCGTTCAGCAAGGCGGAAACAGCCATGGATGCGGTGGGCTGCTCCGTTGTGACGCGCGTGCTTCGCAGGCCCAATCCTTCGATCCTGTAGGTGAACGGTCGCGACATCGTATGATCGGCCAGGTCGATCGTGCCATCGGTGAGCGACAGGCTGTCCGCGTTGTACTCGTTGGCGATGAACTCACGGCCCAGCATGGCGATATAGTCGGCCAGCAGCAGGAACACATTGCTTTCGCTCACGGACAACTGCACCGTGCCACTGTCCACGACAGCGCCGGCGGACCGGAGCGCGCGCGTCCAGTTGTCGGTGCTGTCGGCGAACGATTCGTAGCGCGCGTAGGCCCCATCGAGCGAGAGGTTGCGCAGGTGGAAGAGGGCCGATCGTGCCGAGAGCGTATCGAGCGAACAATGCCCGTTCTTCAAGCCGAGCAGTTTGCGAGACGCTCCATCCTGCAGCTCCAGGTCGTTCAGGTCGATCGTGGTGCGCAGTGCCAGCGCGCTCGTATCGGTCCAGCTGTCGATCAGGTCCAGGTCCACATCGAGCATGCCCGTCAACGAGCGGCAATCGAGAAGGTCCTGTGCATAGGGAAGCAGGGGTTCCAGGTCCAGGCCCCGCAGTCGCGCGTCGATCCCGTAGAGCTCCCGGTCCGTGTCGATCATGAAGGCGCCCGTTACGCTACCGCCGGAACGAAGGCGCAGGTCGAGATCGAGATCCATGCGACCGGTCTCGCTGGTGATGCGCGAGCAACGGACCTGCACGGCTTCAGCGACCATAGGCTCCTTCAAGAGGTCGCTTGCATACATCACTTCACCATCGGAGATCATCAGGTCCTCCATGCTGAACACGACCGGGGTCGTATCGGCGGGTTCCGCCGGTGCGGAAGCCCCGAGTTCAAGCAGGTCGCTGAAGTTGAACCGGTCGCCCTGTTGGACGACGTGCACGTACGGTGCCCGCAACTCCACTTGGTGGAACCGCCAGGCGTCGTGCCGCCACCATGCCCAAAGGTCCCAGCGCACCGAGGCCTTTTGCCAGGCCACGAATCGTTCCTCACTGCCCGGCTCCCTGCACACCACATCGGTGAGGCCGAAGGTGCGCGAGAACGGATCGAGGATGATGGAGCCGATGGTCACCCTTCGACCGATCCATTCTTCGCTGTGCTGCTCCACGTATCGCTTGAGCAAGTAGGGAAGGAACCAGGAGATGATGCCCAGGAGCAGCAGGAGCACGAGCACGAGGATCCACCGGCGGCGCTTCCAACCACCTTTCCGCCCGGGCTTCACGTGCTCTGCCACGGTCACAAATTACCGGTTACCGCCGATCCTCCCGAACAGCAGCGAAACATGGAAACGTGGATCGCGGAGGCGATCGCGGAGATCCAGGTCGGTGAACATGCTGCTGATCATGTCCGCGAGGGCGGGGTTCTTCACGGCCTTGTTCACCACCCGATCGAACAGCCAGGGGATCGCCGCGAGCTGCTGAAGCCGCGAACTGATGGAGAGTTCCTTGCCGAGCCGCTCCCACACGCGCGCATCGTACGCGCGCAATGCGGTCGCGGAGGTGGCGCCATTGTGCAAAGCGGCGGCGGCCACATCGGCCGCGTGCATGCCACTGATCATGGCGTGGCTGATGCCTTCGCCGGTGAACGGGTCGATCAGGTGCGCTGCATCGCCGACGAGCAGGTACCCGTCGCCGCTGATCGGGCGGCGTTTGCTCCCCAGGGGCAGGCCAAGACCCTGGATCGCGCCCTCCATGCGCGCGGCGGCCATGCGGGCGCGCAATGCCGGGTGGTGGCCTACCAGATCCTGCAGCATCGATCGCAGGTCGGCCCGCCGTTTTCCCACCTGGTCGCTGCGCAACCCGAGCCCCACGTTGGCCAGGCCATTGGCCATGGGAAAGATCCAGAGGTATCCCGGCAGCAGGTCGCGCAGGAAGATCAGTTCGATGAACCCTTGTGGATCCAGCCCGGAGACCCCGGAGTAGTAGGCCCGGACACCGGCGCAATGGTGCCGGGGTTCCATGGGTAGTCCGGCCACGTGCCGGGCGAA
>CAZFAW010000122.1:2014-4203 GCA_964517015.1 uncultured Chryseobacterium sp. | reverse complement strand
GCCGGGACAGCACCATGGATGCGGAGGATCCTCCCGGACCCGCACCCACGATGAGCACATCGGTGCGGATCTCACCGGTCATGCGTACGGATCAGCGGCGGAACGCCTCGGCGCTGAAGCGTTCGAGGAAGCGCACATCGTTCTCCCAATAGAGCCGAAGGTCGGGAACGCGATAGAGCAATTGCGCGATGCGCTCCACGCCCATGCCGAAGGCGAAACCGCTGTAGGTGCCGGCATCGATCCCGCAATTGGTGAGCACTGCTGGATCGACCATGCCACAGCCCATGATCTCGACCCAGCCGCTGTGCTTGCACACGGTGCAGCCCTTGCCACCGCAGATCGTACAGCTCATGTCAACCTCCGCGCTGGGCTCCGTGAACGGGAAGTAGCTGGGCCGCATGCGGATGCGCACCTCGTCGCCGAAAAGGCTCTTTGCGAAATGGTCAAGCGTGCCCTTGAGTTGCACGAAATTCACCCCCTTGTCGATGTACAGCCCTTCGACCTGATGGAACATGCAATGCGCCCGAGCGCTGATCGCCTCGTTGCGATAGACACGGCCGGGGCTCACCGTGCGAATGGGCGGCGTATCGCCCTCCATCACGCGCACCTGTACGCTGCTTGTGTGGGTGCGCAATGACAGATCGTGGCCGTGGTCCACGAAGAAGGTGTCCTGCATGTCGCGCGCAGGATGGTCGGGCGGGAAGTTGAGCGCGCTGAAATTGTGATGATCGTCCTCCACCTCGGGCCCGCTGCTCACGGTGAAGCCGATCCGCTCGAAGACATCGACGATGCGCTGCCGTGTGAGGGTGATCGGATGCAGGCTCCCTGCGAAGTCCGTTGCTGCCGGTGCGGTCATATCCACGGCCCGCGCCTCGATGGACGTGGAAGGAGCGGTGGCGGCCCTGATCCGTTCGATGCGCTCCTGGGCGGCGGTCTTCAGCCGGTTCATCACCTGTCCCAGTTCCTTCTTCTCCGGGGAGGTGGCCTGCTTGAACTCCTCGAACAAGCCGGTGATGATCCCATTGCGCCCCAGCCACTTCACGCGCAACTGCTCGGCCTCCTCGGCGGTTTGCGCCACCAGGCCCTGCAGTTCCGCTTCGAAACCCGCGATCCGCTCCTTCAGGCTCATGGAAGCACGCGCATCCACATGTGGATGTCGGTGAGCGGACGGTCCATCGGGTTCCGTTCCACGGCGGCGATGCGATCGATCACGTCCAGCCCTTCAACCACTTCGCCGAACACGGTATAGGCGCCATCCAGATGGGGCGCGCCGCCGACCGTCGAGTACGCCTGCACCTGCTCCGGCGTGTAGCTCACGGGCGTGCCGAAGCGGCCGTTGCGCTGCACCACCATGTCCAATTCGGCCGCGGTGAAGGGCTTGCCTTGGACGATATAGAACTGGCTTCCGCTGCTGGCCTTGGTGGGGTTCACCTGATCGCCTTGACGGGCTGCCGCCAGCGCGCCCTTCTTGTGGGTGAGGCCGGGCACGATCTCGGCCGGCACCGTGTAGCCGGGCCCTCCGTTTCCGAGCGGTACACCCGCCGCTGCGTGCTTGCTGTTGGGGTCGCCACCCTGGACCATGAAGGCGGGGATCACGCGGTGCCACAAGAGACTGTCGTAGTAGTGTTCCTTGGCGAGCTTCAGGAAGTTGTCGCGGTGCTGAGGGGTCTCGTTGTACAGCTCCACCACCATGGTGCCGAGCTCGGTACGGATCTCCACGCGCGAGCGCGCTTCGACCTTGCCGGACTTGGCGGCGGCAGAGGTCGTGGGTTTGGCCTGGGTCGCGCGTTGCGGCTTGCCCGCGGACGGATCGCCGGGGCCCTGTGCGTGCAGGACCACGGGAAAGCTCAGGATCGAGAGGGTGGCGAAGAGGGAGGTCAATGTGCGTTGCATGGACGGGTGATGGGTCGTTACATTTGGCGTTCGCCCCACCAAATACCGGACCGGCTGGCCGGGTGGGAGGGCGAAAGTAACCGACCCCGAACACCCATGACCCGCAACGTGATCGTCCGCTCGCTTACCCTGGTGGCCGTCGCTCTGCTTTTCGTGCAGTGCAACAAGGAGAAGCCCACCAAGGCCCTGATCACCGTTACAGACTCACTGGGCGCAGTGGTGCCCGGGGCCTATGTGAAGCTCTGGGCCAACCCGAGCTTCCCTATTGGCGATCCCAGCCGCCTGAACAAGGAGGG
>CAZFAW010000122.1:0-1914 GCA_964517015.1 uncultured Chryseobacterium sp. | reverse complement strand
TCTGGGCCAACCCGAGCTTCCCTATTGGCGATCCCAGCCGCCTGAACAAGGAGGGTTACACCAACAGCAGCGGCGTGGCCGAATTCGACTACACCGAGGAGTACAAGCAAGGACAGGCCGGTTTCGCCGTGCTCGACATCCTTGCAAGCTCCGGCGACACGCTGGCCGCCGAAGGGATCATCAAGATCCTGGAGGAGGAGACCAACGAGGGGAAGGTCGAGTTGCTGCCGGTAGCACCCTAACGCGTCACGGCCGCCGTAGGACCCTGGTCAGGGGCTTCCTCAAAATAGACCAGCACGGCTTCCTTCATCAAACGCTCCTGTTCCAGCGCGGAGAGCGTGGGCAGGTCCTTCACCCGTTCGAAGTGGGGCCAGCCGTCCGGGTCGCGCCCCAATTCCTTGTAGTAGCCGAAAGGCGCCAACAGCACGCAGATCGCCACGTGCATGAGGTTCACCTTTTCATCCTTCTTATAGTCGCGCACATCCTGACCGAGTTCCTGCACGCCGATGAGGAAGATCACCGCGTTCAGGTCCAGCGGGCCGCCGAAGCGTTCGCTCAGGCGTGCCAGCAAGGCACGCCATCGTTGTTCGAAGAGCAGGTCCACGGCCGGTCGCGGGGTCGGGTGCGAAGGTGCGAGCCTATCGGACTTTTCCGCTCCTTCACGGTGCGATGAATTGGCTGGACGCCGTCCTTCTCCTCGTGTTCGGCGTGGCTGCTGTGCGCGGCTTCTTCCGCGGGTTCATCGTGGAAGTCTGTTCGCTGTTCGGGCTGGTGCTGGGCATCTGGGCCGGCGTGCACCTGAACGCACGCGCCGCGGCATGGATGGGCCTGGATGCGCACCAGGAAGTGCTGTCCTTCGTAGTCGTTTTCCTCGCGGCGCTCGCGTTCATGCACCTGATCGGCCGGACATTGACCAAGGTGATCGATCTCGCACAATTGGGCCTGCCGAACAAGATCGCGGGCGTGCTGTTCGGGCTCCTGCGATCGGCCTTCGTCTTCAGTGTGGTCCTGAACCTGTGGAGCGCCTGGGACTTCGGCGGGCTTGGCACCCGGGTGGAAGAGGCAGCCTCTGGTTCCGTGGCCCATGGGCCGGTGAAGGCGTTCGCGCCGATGGTGTTGCCGGTACTGGGGGAGACCAAGTGGGTCGAACGGGCTATCGATCGGATCACGGAAGAGGCCGCAGCGGACTGATCCCCGATGTTCACTCCATCACCGCCGCGATCCCTGGAAGCGCCTTTCCCTCGAGGTACTCCAACATGGCGCCCCCGCCGGTGCTCACGTAGCTGATCCGGTCGGCCAGGCCGAACTGGTTCACCGCCGCAACGCTGTCACCGCCGCCCACGAGGGAGAAAGCACCCTTGCTCGTCGCTTCCGCCACGGCCCTGGCGATCGCGATCGTGCCCTGTTGAAAGGGTTTCATCTCGAACACGCCCATGGGGCCGTTCCACAGCAGGGTCTCGCTGCGCATCACCGCTGCGCTGAACGCTGCGATGCTCTTGGGACCGATATCCAGCGCCATCCAGCCATCGGGCACGGCATCGGCGGCGCATTGATCCGTGTTCGCGGTCTCGGCGAAGGCATCGCCGATCACCGCATCCGTGGGGATGTGAAGTTTCACGCCTTTCTCCGCCGCCTTCTTCACGATGGTGCGCGCGGTCTCCAACAAGTCATCCTCCACCAGCGAGGCACCGACCGAACCACCCTGTGCCTTGATGAACGTGTTGGCCATGCCGCCCCCGATGATCACCTCGTCGCACTTGTCCAACAGGTTCTCCAGCACTTCGATCTTGCTGCTCACCTTGCTGCCGCCCACGATCGCGGTCAACGGCCGCTGGGGGTTGCCGAGCACGCGGCCCACACTGTCGATCTCGGCCTGCATCACGTAACCGAACAATTTGTCCTTGGGAAAGAACT
>CAZFAW010000121.1:0-7453 GCA_964517015.1 uncultured Chryseobacterium sp. | reverse complement strand
CGAGCCTAGCCCAGTCAGCTTCAGCGCCTGTGCCGACCGCCTTGCATGCCGACCTTTTACACACCATCGCCGCCCTCGACAGCGCGATGTTCTCGGCCTTCAATGCGCACGATGCCGACCGGCTCGGCAGCTTCTTCACCCCGGACCTCGAGTTCTACCACGACAAGTCAGGCCTTGCGGGATACGACACCTCTATGGCCAACTTCCGTGGCCTCTTCGCGCGCAATGCGAGCACCGGCCTACACCGTGAACTGGTGCCTGGCACACTGGAGGTCTATCCGCTCGGTGAGTATGGCCTGTTGGAAGTCTGCCAGCACCGTTTCTGCCACACTGAGAATGGGAAAGAAGACTGCGGCACCTTCAAGAACATCATGGTGTGGCGGCGGGACAGCACCGGCTACAAAGTCTGCCGGGTGATCAGCTACGATCATTGATCCCCGGACACACTTCTTGCTAACCTTGGGCATGCGCGCGACGCTGATCGGCCTGATCCTCGGCCTCCTCACGGCCTGTGGGAACAACGAGCGCGTTCCGGATCTCGGCTCACCCGACCTCATCATCCGTCACGTGAACGTGGTGGATGTGGACAGCGGGCGCGTGCTGGCGGATCGACTGGTCGCGATGGCCGATGGCAAGTTCACCGCGGTGATCGCCGACCCGGGAACATTCGAGCCTGCGGCTGGCACGCACATGATCGATGGAACCGGCACGTACGCGATCCCCGGGTTGTGGGACATGCACGTGCACGTGTGCTGGAGCGATACGAACGCGAGTCTGTTGCTGCCTGCACTGTTGGCACACGGCATCACCGGTGTACGCGACATGGGCGGTGATCTCCGGCTGGTGAACGCGTTCAAGAAGCGCGCAAACGATGATCCATCGCTGGGTCCTGACCTCATCGGTTGCGGCCCGCTGCTGGACGGAGACCCGCCCGTGTTCCCCGACTTCACCGTGCCGCTGGACGGTGCTTCGAAGGTGGAGTACGTTATCGACAGCCTTGTGGCCAATGGTGCCGACTTCATCAAGGTGTATTCGCTGCTCGGGCGAAACGAGTTCGACCGCATCGCAGCGCATTGTCGCAGCATCAACATTCCGTTCGAGGGGCACCTCTCGGAACTCGTGGAGCCGGAACACGCCATCGATCAGGGCCAACGCAGCATTGAACACTTGAACCGATTGGATGAGCTGTGGAGCACATCACCCGCGCTCCTCGATAGCCTGGCCACGCGAATGGTGCGCTCCGGTGCATGGTCCTGTCCCACATTGGTGGTGTACGATCGGAAAGCCCGGGCACACGACCCCGCGCTCCGCGATAGCTCATTGGATGCGCTGGTACCGGGCCTTCAACAGGAATGGATCTCCTGGCTCGCTGACCGCACCGGCCGGTATGCCACACCGCGCGCGCATGACAGCCTTCGGCTCGCCTTCGAGCGACAGATGGCCTTGGTGAAGCGCCTGCATGACCTGGGGGTGCCCATCCTCGCCGGTAGCGACCTCGGCGGACAGGCCTTCATCTACCCGGGCACGGGACTGCTGGAGGAACTGGATCTGTTGGTTCGCGCGGGCTTGACCCCGAACGAGGCGTTGCGCGCAGCGACCATTCTGCCCGCACGGTACTTCGGAAAAGCGGACGAGCGCGGATCCATCGCCGTGGGCAAACAGGCCGACCTGGTATTGCTGAACGCCGACCCGCTCGGATCCATTGCCAACGTGCGCACGATCGAGAAGGTGATACACCGGGGTGTGCTCATCGGAACTCACTAGGCCGGGTCGCGGTCGAGCAGCACGCAGCCGGTGGGAACTGATACCAAGGGATCCTGCACGCGCCATGAGTACGGTTGCAGCCCGGGCGCCGGTCCGGATCGAACGATCGGTCAACCCACCAGCCACCTCGTTCCGCACAATGCCGGTGCAACGTATTCCTTCCCCAGTCCGGTGGCACGATTCAACGATCGAAGGTATCAAGGGTGGAGCGATGGAAGTCCCGGCCAACGTGGTCGGTGTTGGCCGCAGCGCGAACGGTTGACCGTGTGACCATGCGTTGGCGCGGATCGGCGCTGGTTGCACAGAAAACGAGTTCATTCGTGATCCAACACCCGTGTACCATGAAAAAGTTCCTCGTGCTCTATTACGCGCCGGCCGCAGAAGCCATGAAGATGATGGCCAACGCCACCCCCGAGCAGAAAGCCGATGGCATGAAACCCTGGATGGATTGGATGGCGAAATGCGGCAATGCGCTCGTGGACGGCGGCGCTCCCACCCTGCCCGGGCAGGTGGTGGCGCCGAACGGCGGATGGAGCGGCAGCACCAGCGATGTGGGCGGCTACTCGATCCTGCAAGCAGAGAGCCTGGAAGCAGCGAAACGCCTGCTTGAAGGCCATCCACACCTCATGTGGCTGCCTAGCTGCCGCGTGGAGGTGATGGAGATGATGCCGTTGATGTGATGCGGTGCTGGCGCGGCTTGCCGCTGCTGTTCCTTCTTGGTGCGTGCGCGGCCCCGCATGCCGATCCGGATCCACGCACGCCTCGGAAGGTCGCGCTCGCCGCGCGCTGCGATAGCGTGGTGCGCGCGCTTGTTGGTCGTGCTTACGGCGCCTCGGTGCTCGTGAGCCTCAACGACACGGTGATCCTCAACGCGGGTTACGGCAGCATCGACAATGCGGTCGCCCAAGTGCCCACGGACACCACCGTGTTCAACATCGCGTCGATCAGCAAGAGCTTCACGGCGGTGTGCATCGCGCAGCTTGAAGCGTCGGGCAAGTTGCAGCGGTCCGACAGCCTTGGTCGCTTCCTGCCGGAGTTGCCTGCCGACAAGCGAATGATCACCATCGAACAATGCCTCACGCACACCAGCGGCCTGGGCCAGCACTACATTGCGGATGGCACTCGTTCGCTGGAGGATGCCGTGCGTGCGATCGGTCAGGATTCCCTGGATACGATCCCGGGCTCCGGATTCCGGTATTCCAATGAGAACTTCGAATTGCTCGCGGCCGTGGTGGAACGCGTGAGCGGCGCGCCCTTCGATGCGTACCTCCGTGCACACGTGCTCCAACCCGCAGGACTTGCGCACACATGGTCGTGGCGCGACGTTCCCCGGCCGGAACCGCCCGCGATCGCCCGTACCACGCGGCCCTTGGAGCCCGAGGTGTTCGGAACGAACTGGGGGTACATGGGTTCGGGAGGTCTGTACAGTTGTGCCCGCGACCTCTACGCATGGTCCACCGCAGTGCGCGACGGCAGGTTGATACCCCAAGCGTTCAGGGACACGCTTTGGACACCGCGTGTGCCGCTGTCCGTGGGTCATGCCGCGCGCGGCTGGTTCATCTCGCACACGAAGAACACACGGGAGATCTGGACGCGAGGAACCGAGGATTGGGGGCACAATGCCGTGGTGCGCTGGTTTCCGGATGAAGGTCTGCGCATCATCGTGCTCACCAATTCCGGCGAGATCGGCGACAAGGGATCCACGGGGAACCGGATGATCAGCGATGCCCTGGTGGAACTCCTGATCGATCCATAGGGCCGCCAGCCGGTGCCCTGCCGCATAGCAGCGCTGGAGCGGCCCCCATCCGAAGAACTCACTTCAGCCCTGCTGCGCGTTCGGCATCGCGCTCCATGGCCTCCCGCAGGAGTTGCCGTAGCATGCGCTCGTCCGCGCGCGCGAACGAACGAAGATCGCGCCAATACACCTGCTTGCGCGTTCCGCGGTCCAGGTAGTTGCCGGTATCGCCCAGCAGGTTGCCGTGCGAGAACCCGAAACGCACGCCCTCATAGGTCTTCCGACCACCCCATAGCACCGAAGCCGGCCAGAGGAAACAGATGTCGCGACGCTGCTTGTACACGAGGATGTTGTACGAGAGGCGTTCGTGCAACGCGGGCGCTTCGTTGATCACGAACGCGCGAAGCTGTTCCATCAGCGTGCGCTCATCGAGCGGCAGGAAGTCGAACAAGTCATGGACGGATGCGAAGCGCAGGCCCCCAGCAAGGATCGTGTGTCCCTTCGTGGCGCGGACAGGCTTGGTCATGGGCGTTCGTTCCTTCGTTCCGTGCGTATTATCGGGATCGTGCGCGGTCACGGTGCCGCCCAGAACCGCCCGGGGTCGTTGGTGCGATAGGTCACCACCGTGTTCCCTGAACCGCCTTTCCGCTCGCCCACATCGGGCTTCTGCGTGTGGTGATGCAGCGGCAACAGCTCCACGTAATCCACGCGTTTCCCTTCAACACCGGTCTCCGTGTCGTAACAACTGTGCGCAGGGCATTCGAACCGGTACAGGTTCTTCGCCATGTAGTTGTACAGGTATTCCTCGCGCACCGAGCTCAGGCGGTGGTTCCAGTTGGCATCGGGGTTCAGGATCAGCGTGCGCCCATCGATCAGGCGCTCGCGCACCTCCCACGGGCCCAACGGCGTTCCGTTCTCGTCCATCACGATCGCATCGTGCGTGGCATCGATCCAGATCCACTTCTTCAGGTCGTTGCTCCAGACCATGTTGATCACATGGCACTCGGTGTCGGTGCTGTCGTTGGGCAGGCAGGTGAGGAAACGGGACTTGAAGCCCAGGGCGAGGTAGCACTCGTTGAGCACCGTGGATAGACCACGGCAGTTGAGGCCCCGGTGATCGCGCTTGCATTCGGCCACCATGCTCATGGCGTTCCGAACCACCGGGTTGTCGTGCTGGCCATCGTGCGGCACCAGTTCGTGCAGCCAGTGCATCACTTCCATGATGCGCGAGATCTCATTGCCCTGGCCCGCGATGGAATCCAGGTTGAAGGCGGTGCGCAACGCGACCAGTTCCGGCGCTTCGGGGCTCTGGTAGGTGAATGCAGGCAGCTGCCGCGGATCGGCCGTGTTGAAGCGCGTGGCCTTGCGCAGCACCTCGCGGTACGAGGGCTTGTACTGCACACGTGTCCATGCCTTCCGCTTCCCGAAGAGAATGATGAAATCCTGCACCTTGCTGCTGTCGGCGATCACCGTGATGCTGTCGCGGTCGGTGCGGAAGGTGATCCGGGCGCCGTGGGTGTTCGTGGTGTACACATCGGGCTTCGCCTCCGGTACGATGCGCCAGCTGCCTTTCTCCTCCACCCCGTTCTCGACGATGTCGACCATCGCGCTATCGGCCTTGATCATGGGAAGGCCGCTTCCCTGTGAATGGGCCATTTTGAACAGGAAGGTTCCCAAAGCGAGGAACAGGATCTTCGGAATGCCATCTGCGCGCATGGCCCAAAGATGCGGCGCCCTTCCCGTTCGAGGTGCGCTAACCACCATCCCGTTCCTGACGGGCTGCCGGTCCACCGATCGCGGTACCGAACCGCGATCAAGCAGCATTTCGGCCAGCGATACCGTCTTACCGCCGAACCGGCGTACTTTGATCGACAACCTCCTCATGGCACCTGCTCCGCTCGTCCGTTCCGCACTCCTTGCCACCATGCTCATACCTGGTCAAGCTACCCAAGCCCAGGTGTTCGACTACATGAGCTATGACCAGGACTTCGACGATACACTGCGTTTCAACCTGGAGATCGACACCACGGACGGCCACGGTGGCCTCTGGCAGATCGGTGCACCCCAGAAGAGCACGTTCAACGCCGCGCTCAGCGTACCGAACGTGATCGTCACGGACACACTGCAACCCTATCCACCGAACGATACTTCGCGCTTCATCATCACCAACCTGGCCGGCTATGGATGGATCGCCCCGCACACGGCGATCCTTGCCGGTTACTATTGGATCGACGCTTCTCCCGGTGATTCCGGGAAGATCGAGATCTCCTTCGATCAAGGGGACACGTGGCTCGACCTGCTGAACGACCCTCTCATCAACTCTTACATCGCCGGTTCTTCCCTCTACCCGCAACTTACCGGAGCCTCCGGCGGATGGCAGTACTTCTACCTCTCGCTCGCCTCCTTGCACTTCTATGCCATCAACGAATTGGGCAGCCCCATTGAATTGGGCGACAGTATCCAGTACCGCTTCACGTTCACGAGCGATGGGGTGGATGATCCGCACGACGGCCTGATGTACGACAACCTCCACTTCGAGGACTATGTGGAGGGGATCGCTGAACATGCGGCTTCGACGTTCCATTCCAGCGTGGTGAGCAACCCCGTGCACGACATACTGGACCTCCTGTATGCGTACGCAGGGCCCGATGCGCCGCTCCTTGTGATCCACGATGCCCAGGGGAAGCGGTGCCTGGAGACGCGTCTGCCAGCGGACCATCGGTGCGCGGTGGATGTTTCGTCGCTCGGCGCGGGGCTGTACACCTTTGAACTGCGAGCGGCGAACGGGGCCCGGTCGTTCGGCAGGTTCGTGGAGCAGCGTTGATCCCGCACGTACGCACGGGGCCGTGCCGGCGGGATCACCGTCCCGTTCTTCACCTTTGGCGCGGGGCCATGGACCTGGTACGCCGCACGATCGAACGCTATGTCGACCTGACCGGAGCGCATTGGGCACGGATCGGTCGGTACTGGGCCGAGCACGCGTTCACCCGGAACGCCATCATTACGCGCGCAGGTTCGGTGGAACCGCGCTTCTACATCGTGAAGAGCGGTGTGCAAAGCCTCTCGTTCCCGCACGATGGCGAGGACATCTGCGTGGGCTTCGCCTACGACGGCAGCTGGAGCGGTGCGTTCGATTCGTTCGTGACCCGCACGCCGAGCCGGTTCGACCTGCGGGCCATCACGGACAGCGTGCTGCTGGGGATCGAGCACGCCGACCTGCAGCGGCTCTATGATCAACTGCCGGTCATGGAGCGCTTCGGTCGCCTCATCCTGGAAGAGCTGGTGGTAGGCAGGGCCACGCGCGAGATCGAGCAATTGAGCCTTTCCGCGGAAGAGCGCTACGATCGGCTGGTGGCGCGCAGCCCGAAGCTCCTTCAATTGGTGCCCCAGAAGGACATCGCCAGCTACCTGCGCATGAGCCCGGAGACCTTCAGCCGCCTGCGCGCGCGCCGTTCTTGATGCAGGTCAAGCGATCGCCCCGTGATCAGCCGCCACCTTCGCACCATGGATGTGGACACCATGATCAACGACCTGCGCAGGGTGGTGATCGCCCAGCGGGCACGCGCCATTGAACTGCGCGCCTTTCCAGCGGAACGCTTGCTGCACCGCCCCTCGCCCACGGAGTGGAACGCCCTGGAGATCATCGAGCACCTGTGCCTGAGCAGCGGGATCTATGTGCGGGGGCTGGAGAAGGCCATGCAGGCGCCCGCGCACCGCACGCCGGTGAAGAAGGACTTCACGCCCGGTCGGCTCGGCGGGTATTTCACCCGCGCCATGCAGCCCCGCGCCGATGGCAGCATCACGCACCGCATGCGCACCTTCCGCAGGTTCGATCCGCCGCGCGGGCACGGGGCGTCCATGGAAAGCCTGGACCGGTTCATCGACCTCTGCGATCGTTCCCTCCGTCTGCTCGACCGTGCCCGTACGGTGGACCTGGATCGCCTGCGCGTGACC
>CAZFAW010000120.1:4312-7457 GCA_964517015.1 uncultured Chryseobacterium sp. | reverse complement strand
TCGTACACCGCGACCTGTCCCCCCACAACGTCCTCTGCTGCGGCTTCGGCAACGGGGCCTACACCCTCACGTTCGATGGGGCGGTGATCGCCTCGGGCGGGAACTACACCTCCCAGCAACAGACCACGTTCAATTGCCCGCCGGGTTTCAGTTGCAGCAATGCCGTTACCGCGACGACCGGCGTAGTGTACACGGCGCCGAACCTCGAGTACTGGTACGATTTCACGCCATCGGCCACCGGTTCGTATTCGGTGACCACGTGCGGGCTGAACACCTGCGATACCAAGGTGTGGTTGTACGACATGGCGTGCTCGGCGATCAATCCGCAACCGGGCGTGGAAGGGGCCACTTTCGCCGACGATGACCTGGGCGGATGCGGCATGCAGGCCGTGGTGACGGGCAATCTGGAGGGAGGCACGCTCTACCACATCCGCCTGGGCACCAACGGCGGCAGCTGCACCAGCCTGTCGTTCCGGATTGATTACAACGGGCCCGCCGTGGGGTGCATGGATCCCGCCAGTTGCAATTACGATCCACTCGCCACGGTGCCATGCAGCGGGTGCTGCATCGCCGTAGGCAGCCCGGACTGCCCCAATGGTCCCGATCTGCAGATGGACCAGGCCACCTTGGCTTCCAGCCTGAACATGAGCACCCAAGTGATCACCGATGTGTGCGCACCGCAGGAAGGGTGCGTGCAGGCGCTGGGCACCCGGCAGGTGCTGCGCTTCAGCACGCGCATCAACAACATCGGTGAACTGGATTACTACATCGGCAGCCCCAGTTCGCAGCCCCAGATGTTCAGCACGAGCAACTGCCATGGCCATGCGCACTACCAGGGGTACGCGGACTACGTGCTCTTCGATGCCACGGGGCACAAGATCCCGGCCGGTTTCAAGAACGGTTTCTGCGTGATCGACGTGGGCTGCTTCGCGGGTACCGGGCAGTACGGATGCAGCAACATGGGCATCAGCGCGGGTTGCTACGATCTGTACGGAAGTGGTACCACGTGCAACTGGATCGACGTGACCGATGTGCCCGATGGCACCTACACGCTTGTGCTTCGGACCAACTGGGAGCACCGCCCCGATGCCCTGGGCCGCCATGAGACCGACTACACGAACAACTACGCACAAGTCTGCATCAACCTGACCGGCTTCGGCGGAACCCGCTCCTTCAGCGTGGTGGCCACCTGCTCGCCGTACACCGATTGCATGGGCCAGCCTTATGGTGATGCCGTGTACGATTGCACCGGCGTGTGCAACGGCACGGTGAAGACCGGCGATCTGAACGCGGACAGCCAGTACAACGCGGCCGATCCCCAACAGTACATGACGGACATCCTCGGCAACGATATCTCCAGTTCCACCTGCACCGATGTGAACAACGACGGGGAGATCACCGTGACCGATGCGGCGCTGGTGGCCGAGTGCTACAACCAGCAAGGGCAGCACGATGCCACGGGCACGCACACCATCCACTACCATCCATGGTGCGAGTTCCCGCGCGGGTTCTTGAACACCGCACAGACCGTGACCTTGCAACTGGCCAACTTCGATCCCGTGAACAAGACCGTGGACGTGATGGTCACCAACCCGGATTGCAGGGTCATGGGCTATGAGTTCACCCTCGGTGGCCTCACCATCCAGAACGTCACCAACCTGGCCAGCCAGCTCAACGGAGACATCAACCTGAACTGGAGCCTCGGCGGCGACAAGGTGATCGGGCTCAGCGTGGTGGACAGCTCGCTCGCGAAGAACAGCAGCGCCGTGCCGCTCTGCCGCGTGAAGTACTTCAGCCTTACGGGTACACAGATCTGCATCACGGGGATCCAGGACATCGTGAACAACGACGCCAACAACGTGAACACGGTGATCGGGGGGGCCTGCCTGACGGTCACCAATGTGGTGGCGCTGAACGCGAAGGTGTTCCTGGAAGGTCCGTACAACAGCGGCACGCAATTGATGGGCGATGCACTGCGCAGTGCGGGCCTCGTGCCGGCTGTTGAGCCGTATACCGCGCTCGGGTTCGCACAGGCCGGCGGTGGTGGCGGGGAGACGGTGAACCCCGATGTGTTCAACGTGACGGGGAACAACGCGATCGTGGATTGGGTGCTGCTCGAATTGAGGTCGACCACGGCCCCGTACGCCATCATCGCCACCAAATGCGCCCTGGTGCAACGCGATGGCGATGTGGTGGGCCTTGACGGGACCAGCAGCGTGATCATCCAGCAGCCTGCCGCCAGCTATCGGATCGCCGTGCGCCACAGGAACCACCTCGGCGCCATGACCAATGCTGCGGTGGCCTTGAGCACCACGCCCGCCATCGTCGATCTGCGCAGTACGAGCACGGCGACCTATGGCACACAAGCCACCAAGGCGATCGGGTCCAACATGGCGCTTTGGGCCGGCAATGTCTTCCGCGACGGTGCGGTAAGCCTGATCAAATACACCGGAACGGACAGCGATCGCGACAAGGTGCTGCAAGTGATCGGTGGTGCGGTGCCGACCAACAGCGTGACCGGCTATTACCGCGAGGACGTGAACATGGACGGCGTGGTGAAGTACACCAACACCGCCAACGATCGCGATCCGATCCTGGTGAACATCGGCGGGGCCGTGCCCACCAACACCCGGACCGAGCAATTGCCCTGACCCACGCGCACGATGCGGGTTCCAATGGACCTCACCGTTCGATCGATCGTGCTGGCATGGGCGATCATGCCGTGCGCTGTTGGAAGGAATTCCAGTGCCTCCGCACCACCGATCGCTCCCGCCCCAAGATCCATCGGCGTGGTGATCCACGCGCAAGTGCTGCTCGAAGGCCCCTACGATGCAGGTGGAACGGGCTTGATGAACGACAGTCTGCGCACGCTGACCGATTTCCCGCTCACCGAGCCATACACCGCCCTGGGGTTCTCCAACGCCGGAGGTGGGGGCGGGGAGACCACCACACCGGCCGTGCTCGCGGTGAGCGGTCCGAACGCCGTGGTGGATTGGATCCGCCTCGAACTGCGCTCCACCACCTCGCCCTATACATTGCTCGCCGCCACCCATGCGTTGCTGCAGCGGGATGGCGATGTCGTGGACGCCATCGATGGTGTATCGCCCGTGGCCCTGCACCTTGCACCCGACCCCTACATGGTGGC
>CAZFAW010000120.1:0-4212 GCA_964517015.1 uncultured Chryseobacterium sp. | reverse complement strand
TGGCCGATGTGAACCTCGACGGCTGGGTGAAATACACCGGTACGGACAACGACCGCGTGTACATCCTGCAGAACATCGGAGGGGTGGTGCCTACCAACACGAGGGCCGAGCAACTACCTTGAACCCACCGGAAGTTCTATCCATGGCCCGGCCCACGAGGCCCATGGATGGGATCCTGATCCTCCGACGAACAAGGTGCGAGGACCACGATAACGGCGGGCTGCGGGCATTGAACCGTTCAGCCCGTACGGGTATTTTGCGGCCCCTGTTCCCGCACCCATGTACCGATCCGTAACCCTTGTCCTCGCTTTCACGATCCTTGCTCCGGCCCTGGCCCAACGTCCGGATGCGGAGGCACTGCCGATCGCACGTCAACGCCTTGCGGAACTCGGCCTGTCCGCAGAGGATGTGGCCGACCTGGTGGTGAAGGACCGCTATACCAGCGCGCACAACGGCGTGGTCCATACATGGTTCAGGCAACGGTGGCAAGGGATCGAGATCTGGAACGCGGAGGTGGCCGTGCACCAACGCGCGGACGGCACCGTACTCCATTTCCATTCGGCCGCTCTCGATCACCTTTCACGTCGTGCGAACGCGACCGGTCCGGGGATCCCCGCAGGAACCGCGCTGTCCATCGTGCTCTCGCGCGATCGCTCGCCGGTGACCGCACCCGCGTTGGTCGCGAGCCACCCGCTTGAGCATCGCTGGCAGTTCGATGGTTCGGCTTTCAATGGCCAGCCCGTGAACGTGCAATTGGTCTACCAACCCGCAGGCGAGCGGTTGCTGCTGGCCTGGAACGTGAACTGGTATGCGCCGGACGCCTCGCATTGGTGGAACGTGCGGATCGATGCGAACACCGGCCGCGAGCTGGAACGCAACGATTGG
Source organism: uncultured Chryseobacterium sp. (assembly GCA_964517015.1). Taxonomy (GTDB): domain Bacteria; phylum Bacteroidota; class Bacteroidia; order Flavobacteriales_F; family PHOS-HE28; genus PHOS-HE28. The sequence goes on along the minus strand of CAZFAW010000120.1, from coordinate 3,327 downwards.
GTGGCGAACTGCACCTTCGATACGGCCGATCCCTGTGCGACCGTGGCGCCCCCGCCTGCCGCACCGAACGATTACAACATCTACCCCGCGCCGCTGGAAAGCCCGAGCCACGGTGCGCGCGCCATCGTGAACGCACCATGGGGCCTGGCACCCAACGCTTCGCCGTTCGGGTGGCACGACGACAACGGCGCGGCCGGGGCGGAGTACACCATCACCCGCGGCAACAACGTGCTGGCCCAGGAGGATGCGAACGGCAACAACGGCTCAGGCTACAGCCCCAGCGGTGGTGCCTCGCTCGATTTCGATTTCGCCATCGATCTCGCACAGGCGCCTTCCACCTACCAGGATGCCGCGATCACCAATCTTTTCTATTGGAACAACATCATCCACGACGTCTGGTACCAGTACGGTTTCGATGGCGTGAGCGGGAACTTCCAGAGCAACAACTACGGCCTGGGCGGCGTGGGCAACGACCATGTGCTGGCCGACGCACAGGACGGGAGCGGAACGAACAATGCCAATTTCGGAACGCCGCCCGACGGCTCTTCGCCGCGCATGCAGATGTTCCTCTGGACCGCGCCCACGCCGGATCGTGATGGCGACCTGGACAACGGCATCATCACTCACGAATACGGGCACGGCATCAGCAACCGATTGATCGGTGGCCCGAGCAATACGAGTTGCATGGGCAACGCGGAACAGATGGGCGAGGGGTGGAGCGATTGGTTCGGTTTGATGATGACCATGCGCCCGGGGGATCAACGCACCGACGCTCGCGGCATCGGCACGTATGCACTGGCCCAGCCGGTGAACGGCGGTGGCATCCGACCCGCCCCGTACAGTACCGGTTTCTCGGTGAACAGCTATACCTACGCCAGCACGAACAACACCTCCTTGAGCCAGCCGCACGGCATCGGTTTCGTATGGTGCACCATGCTCTGGGAATTGACGTGGGACCTGATCGATGCCTACGGATTCGATCCCGACCTCTACAACGGAACAGGCGGCAACAACATCGCCATGCAGCTGGTGATCGACGGGTTGAAGCTGACCGCGTGCAACCCCGGTTTCGTCGACGGACGCGATGCGATCCTGCAGGCCGATCTGGCCACGTACGGTGGCGCCCATCAATCCCTGATCTGGGGCGCCTTCGCGCGCCGAGGCCTCGGGTTCAGCGCCAGCCAGGGCTCCACCAGCAGCCGCACGGACCAGGTCGAAGCGTTCAACCTTCCGGTGAACAACAGCCTGGGCGTGCTTGCAGCGCTCGCACCGGTCCCCGGCGCGTTCTTCGATTGCGACAACGGCACACCGGTGAGCGTGTCGATCCGGAACTCCGGCCTTCTCACCCAATCGGGATTCACCGTGGGGTACAGGATCGACGGCGGTACTCCGGTCACGGAGTCCTTCAGCGGATCGCTGGCCACCAATGCCTCGGCGACCTTCACCTTCGGCGCTCCCTTGACGGTGACCGGCCTGGGCACCCATACCGTGAAAGCGTGGACGGCACTGCCCGGCGATCAGTACGTGCCCGACGACACGCTCACGTGGACGATCACATACCAGGCACCGGCCAGCGCGGACTTCACCGAAGACCTGGGATCCGGGCTCGATGTACCGACGGGTTGGGCGCGCGAGAACCCCGACAACAGCTACACCTGGACCAATGTGAGCCTGACCAATGGTGCCGGTTGTGCGGCCACACAAGCCTGGCGGATCGAGCATTACTATTACAATGCACCGGGCCAGGAGGACCGCCTGGTGACCCCACTGCTCGATCTGGCCGGTTCCGCTGGAACGCGACTGCGGTTCGATCACGCGTACGTACGGTACAGCAGTGCCTACAACGACGGGTTCCGTGCGGAGATAAGCACCGATTGCGGCACGACTTGGATCGCGCTGTACCAGGCATCGGGCAGTGCGCTGGCCACGGCCGCAGACAATACATCGCCCTGGGCGCCTGCGTCGTGTTCCGAATGGGCCCATCACGATATCGATCTCAGCGCGTACGACGGGAAAAAGGTCGTGATCCGGTTCGTGGCGGTGAACGACTTCGGCAACAACTTCTACCTGGACAACGTGGCGGTCGTGAACAATGGCGTTCGCGTGGCGATGAAGGTGGTGCTCGAAGGCCCGTACGATGCACTGTCCGGGCGCATGCGCGACGATCTGCGGTCGGCTTCGTTGATCCCTGCCGCGGAACCCTATTCCGCATTGGGTTTCACACACGCGGCCGATGGAGGCGGGGAGACGTTGCAGAGCGGTGTGTTGAACACCACGGGCGATGATGCGATCGTGGATTGGGTCCTCGTCGAATTGCGGTCTTCGTCGACCCCGGCCACGGTGCTTGCCACGCGGGCGGCCCTGGTGCAAAGGGATGGGGATGTGGTGGACGTGAACGGAACCTCGCCCATCGCGCTGCTCGCCGGCTCCGGCAGCTACCAGGTGTCCGTACGCCACCGCAACCATCTGGGCTGCATGACCGCGACACCGCTCGTCCTTTCAACCAGCGCGTCCACAATGATCGACCTTGCCTCCACCGGTACCGCCACCTATGGCACCAACGCGCGAAAGACCATCGGCGCGGTCGCTGCGCTGTGGGCCGGGAACACGGTGACCGACACGCCGGTGCCTGTCAAGCTCATGTACACGGGATCGGGCAATGATCGCGAACCGATCCTCAGTGCGATCGGTGGCGTGGTGCCCACGGCCACGGTAGGCGGGTACCTCCGGGAGGATGTGAACATGGACGGTGTGGTGAAATACACGAACACAGGCAACGATCGCGAAGTGATCCTCACGAACATTGGCGGCGTGGTGCCCACCAACGTGCGCACCGAACAACTCCCGTAAGCGCGTGAGAACGATCGCGACCTGTTCCCTGTTCGCCCTCGTTCACGGGGTGTTCCCGCAGACCTGGGAAGTGTTCGACATGGACAACGCGGGCTTTCCCAGCAATACCATCACGGACATCGCCATCGACAGCCAGGACCATGTATGGGCGGCCACGGATTGGGGCCTTTGTCATTACGACGGTTCCACTTGGTCCGTGTTCCAGACCGCGAATTCCGGACTTCCGGACAACGAGATCTACGCCGTGGCCGTGGACAGCCTCGATCGCGTATGGATCGGTACCGAACTGCACGGACTGATCATCTATGACGGCTCGACCTGGGAGGAATACAACACCCTGAATTCGCCCCTGCCCGACAACGAGATCAAGAGCATTGTCATCGATCATCGCGGGTGGGCATGGATCGGCACCTACCTCGGTCTGGTCTGTTGGACGGGGCCCGAATGGCGGCTGTACAACGACACGCCTTCGAGCTA
>CAZFAW010000119.1:0-7465 GCA_964517015.1 uncultured Chryseobacterium sp. | reverse complement strand
TCACCTTCGGTGTGAAGGAGCAGATCATCTTCCCGGAGATCGACATCGACAAGACACCGAAGATCCAGGGCATGGACATCACGTTCGTGACCTCCGCACCCACCGACGAAGAAGCCAAGGCGCTGTTGACGGCGTTCGGCTTCCCCTTCGCCAACAAGAACTGACAAGGAACATGGCCAAAGAGTGCATCAAAGCCCGTGAGCGCAAGCGCGCCAGGATGGTGGAGAAATACGCCGCCAAGCGCGCCGCGTTGAAGAAGGCCGGCGAATGGGAGAAGCTCCAGCAGCTCCCCGCCAACAGCAGCTACGTGCGCAAGCACAACCGCTGCCAGCTTTCGGGGCGCCCGAAAGGCTACATGCGGCAGTTCGGCATCAGCCGCAACTTCTTCCGCCAGATGGCGCTGGAAGGCAAGATCCCCGGCGTCACCAAAGCCAGCTGGTAAAAAGGAACACCCATGATCACCGATCCCATTTCCGATTACCTCAGTCGCGTGCGCAACGCCATCCTGGCGAAGAAGCGCGTGGTGGAGGTGCCCGCCAGCGGCTTGAAGAAGGACATCACCCGCATCCTCTACGACAAAGGCTACATCCTGAGCTGGAAGGTCGAGGAGAGCGGTCCGCAGCCCACGATCAAGATCGCGCTGAAGTACGATCCGCAAACGCGCCAGAGCGCCATCCGCGAATTGAAACGCATCAGCTCGCCTGGCCTGCGCCAGTACAAGCACAGCGGCGAACTTCCCCGCGTGCTCAACGGTCTTGGCGTGGCCATCATCAGCACCAGCAAGGGCGTGCTCACGGACAAGGAGGCCCGCACCCTGGGCGTGGGTGGTGAAGTGATCTGCACCGTCAGCTAATCCGGAACCACCATGTCACGCATCGGAAAAGCACCGATCAGCATTCCCAACGGGGTGCAGGTCACCATCAGCGAGAAGAACGTGGTCACCGTGAAGGGCCCGAAAGGGACCCTGGTACAGACCGTGGATCCCGCGATCAAAGTGAAGAACGACGCCGGCGTGCTCTCCGTGGAGCGCCCCAGCGATGCCAAACCGCATCGTGCGAAGCACGGGCTTTACCGCGCGCTCATCGCCAACATGGTGAAAGGCGTGACCGAAGGCTTCGTGATCGAACAGGAACTGGTGGGCGTGGGATACCGCGCCACCACCAAAGGCCAGCGCCTGGAGCTCGCCCTGGGGTTCAGCCACCTGGTGGCCTTGGAACTGCCGGGTGAGGTGAAGGTGAGCGCGGCCCAGGAAAAGGGCAAGAACCCGATCATCCGACTGGAGAGCGCCGACAAGCAATTGATCGGTGCCGTGGCCGCCAAGCTCCGCGGCTTGCGCACCCCTGAGCCTTACAAGGGCAAGGGTGTCCGTTACGTGGGCGAGAACGTACGCCGCAAGGCCGGCAAAGCCGCCGCCTCGGCCTCCAAGTGATAGCAGCCATGGCATTCAGCAGATCCATCCGCCGTTCCAAGATCAAGACGCGCGTGCGCCGCAAGGTGCGCGGCACGCCGGAACGCCCCCGCCTGTCGGTCTTCCGCAGCAACAAGGACATCTACGCCCAGATCGTCAACGACGAGGAGGGCCGCACCCTGGCCAGCGCCAGCAGCCTGAAGGACAAGAAGGCCCACGATGCGAGCGGCATCGAGCAGGCCCGGTCCGTGGGCGCTGCGATCGCCGAGATGGCGAAGGCCGCCGGCATCGAAAAGGTCGTGTTCGACCGCAACGGGTACCTCTATCATGGCCGCGTGAAGGCGCTGGCCGATGCCGCGCGCGAAGCCGGCCTCAACTTCTGATCGAAGCAACATGGCACAGACCAACGGAAGGAAAGTCAAGAGCAGCGATCTGGAGCTGAAGGACAAGCTCGTCGCCCTCAACCGCGTCACCAAGGTGACCAAGGGCGGCCGCACCTTCACCTTCGCCGCCATCGTGGTGGTGGGCGATGAGAAGGGAGTGGTGGGACACGGCCTGGGCAAAGCGAAGGAGGTGCAGGAGGCCATCGCCAAGGGCATCGACGATGCGAAGAAGAACCTGGTGAAGGTGGCCGTGCGCAAGGGCACGATCCCGCACACCCAAGAGGGCAAGTTCGCCGGCGCACAGGTGCTGTTGAAGCCCGCCGCGCACGGTACGGGTGTGATCGCCGGTGGTGCCATGCGCGCCGTACTGGAGAGCGTGGGCGTGACCGACGTGCTTGCCAAGAGCAAGGGCAGCAGCAACCCGCACAACGTGGTGAAGGCCACGATCGATGCGCTGGTGAACCTGCGTGACGCGAGCAGCGTGGCGCGCCAACGTGGCGTGGAACTCGAGCGCGTGTTCAACGGATAAGAACAGAACATCATGAGCAAGCTCGTCATCACACAGACCGGAAGCGCGATCAAGTGCCCCAAGCGGCAGAAGGACACCCTTCGCGCCCTTGGCCTGGGCCGCCCGGGCAAGAAGAACGAACTGGAAGCCACGCCGCAGATCCGTGGCATGGTGGCCAAGGTGCAACACCTGGTGAGCGTGCAGGAACAGGCCTGAACCTATTGAAGACCGAAGCGATGGACCTCAGCAAACTAGCGCCCGCCAAGGGCTCGACCAAGACCAACAAGCGCCTGGGCCGCGGCCAGGGCAGCGGCATGGGCGGCACCAGTACGCGCGGCCACAAGGGCGCCAAGAGCCGCAGCGGCTACAAGCGCAAACGCGGTTTCGAGGGCGGACAGATGCCCCTGCAGCGCCGCCTTCCCAAGTTCGGGTTCACCAATCCCACGCGCATCGAGCACAAGGGCATCAACCTGGACACCCTCCAGGGCCTGATCGATGAGAAGGGGCTGAAGAGCATCGACCCCGAGGCGCTCTACGAGAACGGCCTGCTGGGCAAGAACGAAACGCTGAAAGTGCTGGGCCGTGGCGAGCTCAAAAGCGCCGTGGAAGTGAAGGCGCACGCCTTCAGCGCCAGCGCCAAGGCGGCCATTGAAGCGAAGGGAGGCAAGGTGGAGATCGTCAACCGCTGAGAATGAAGAACCTGATCGACACGATCAAGAACATCTGGCGCATCGAGGAACTGCGCAAGCGCATCCTCATCACGCTGGGCCTGCTGCTGGTGTACCGCATCGGCAGCTTCATCGTGCTGCCCGGCGTGAACAGCGCCATCCTGGCCAGCAAGAGCAGTTCCAGCAGCGGTGGTCTGGTCGAACTGCTGTCGATCTTCACCGGTGGCGCATTCACCCGGGCGAGCATCTTCGCACTGGGTATCATGCCCTACATCAGCGCCAGCATCATCATGCAGCTCATGGGCATCGCGATACCCATGGTGCAGAAGATGCAGAAGGAGGACAGCGGTCGTCGCCGGCTGAACCAGTGGACCCGTTACCTGACCATCGCGATCTGCGCCCTGCAGGCGCCGGGGTACATCGCCGCCACCATCGATCCCGCGGCACATCCCGAAGGTTGGTTCTGGAACTTCACCTCCGTGATCATCCTCACCGGCTCCACGTTGTTCGTCATGTGGCTGGGCGAGCGCATCACGGAGCGCGGCCTGGGCAATGGCATCTCGCTGATCATCATGGTGGGCATCCTGGCGCGACTCCCCCAGAACTTCATCCAGGAAGTGGTGGGTCGCATGAGCCCCGGTGGCGGCGGCCCCGTTACCCTCCTCCTTGAGGTGTTCATCTGGCTGCTGATCATCGCCGGTTGCATCCTCCTGGTGCAGGGCACGCGTCGTATCCCGGTGCAATTCGCCAAGCGCGTGGTGGGCAATAAGCAGTACGGCGGTGTGCGCAACTACATCCCCCTCAAGGTGAACGCCGCCGGCGTGATGCCGATCATCTTCGCACAAGCGATCGTGCTGATCCCCATGTATCTGGCCCAGGCCCCCTTCTGGGACGGCAACCCGCCCCAGTGGATGGTGAGCTTCAGTCGCTACACCAGCGTGGGCTACAACCTCACCCTGTTCCTCATGGTGGTGATCTTCACCTATTTCTACACGGCCATCACGGTGAACCCGATGCAGTTGGCCGACGACATGAAGCGCAACGGCGGGTTCATCCCCGGCGTGAAACCCGGGAAGCAGACCGCCGACCACATCGACGAACTGCTCTCGCGCATTACCCTGCCGGGCGCCATTTTCCTGGGCTTCGTGGCCACGCTCCCGGCGTTCGCGAACATGGCGGGCATCAAGCAGGGTTTCGCGCAGTTCTTCGGGGGTACATCGTTGTTGATCATGGTGGGCGTGTTGTTGGACACGTTGCAACAGATCGAAAGCCATCTCTTGATGCGGCACTATGACGGGTTGATGAAGAGCGGACGGATCAAGGGAAGGACACCAGCGGCCTACGGCATGGCAGGATAGCTATGGGTAAGACCATCAGCTGTCTGAGCGATGCCGAGATCGCGATCGTGAGGGAGAGTTCTTTGCTTGTTGGCAGGACCCTGGCAGAAGTGGCGCGCCACATCGCCCCGGGCATCACCACGCGCGAACTGGACCGCATTGCGGAAGGGTTCATCCGCGACCACGGTGCCATTCCGGTGTTCAAGGGCTACAGCGGCTTCCCCGCCAGCCTTTGCACCAGCGTGAACGATGAGGTTGTGCATGGTTTCCCCGACGATGAACCGCTACGGGAAGGCAGCATCGTGAGCGTGGATTGCGGCGTGAAGAAGGACGGATTCATCGGCGACAGCGCCTACACCTTCGCCGTTGGCGAGGTGGCCCCCGCTGTTCGGCAGCTGTTGCGCATAACGCTCGAATGCCTGGAGCTCGGCATCGCCCAGGCGGTGACCGGGAACCGCACCGGCGACATCGGCTGGGCGGTGCAGCAGCACGCGGAACGGAACGGATACGGCGTGGTACGCGAACTCACCGGGCACGGTGTAGGTCGCGAACTGCACATGGCCCCGGAAGTGCCCAACTACGGGAAACGCGGGCACGGTGCCAAGCTGGCCACCGGAACGGTGATCGCGATCGAGCCCATGATCAACATGGGCACCAAGGAGGTGGTACAGCACGACGACGGCTGGACCATCGCCACACGCGACGGGAAGCCCAGTGCGCATTTCGAGCACACCGTGGCGGTACGCCCCGGGAAAGCAGAGGTCCTGACCACCTTCAGCCACATCCATGATGTGCTGAAGAGCAAAGGTGAAACGGTCGCACAGTGAAAGGAAAACGAACGAACGCAATACGGAGAGGAACAACGGGATGAGCAAGACAGGGACCATAGAGCAGGACGGCGTCATCAAGGAGGCGCTGAGCAATGCCATGTTCCGTGTGGAGCTGGAGAACGGTCACGTGATCGTTGCTCACATCTCGGGCAAAATGCGCATGAACTGGATCAGGATCCTGCCCGGAGACAAGGTGAAGGTGGAAATGAGCCCCTACGACCTGAGCAAGGGAAGGATCACGTTCCGATACAAGAGCTAGAAGAGATGAAAGTCAGAGCATCGATCAAGAAGCGCTCGGCGGACTGCAAGATCGTCCGACGCAAGGGGCGTCTTTACGTCATCAACAAGAAGAACCCGAAGTTCAAACAGCGTCAAGGCTGAAAAACAGATAGCGCCCCATGGCACGTATCGCAGGCATAGACCTACCCAAGAACAAGCGAGGCTGCATCGGCCTCACGTACATCTTCGGCATCGGTCCGAACACGGCGCTGGACATCCTCCAGCATGCCGGTGTGGATCCCGACAAGAAGGTGGAGAGCTGGAGCGATGAGGAGCAATCCCGGATCCGCCAGTACATCACCGACAACGTGAAGGTGGAGGGCGCCCTGCGCTCCGAGGTGCAATTGAGCATCAAACGCCTGATCGACATCGGGAGCTATCGCGGCATGCGCCACAAGAACGGACTGCCCGTTCGCGGCCAGCGCACCCGCACCAACGCGCGCACCCGCAAGGGCCGCCGCAAGACCGTGGCCAACAAGAAGAAAGCAACGAAGTAACCGCAGGGGCGTGAGGCACGCCCGCAACGAAACAGCACATGGCCAAACAAGCCGAACAAAAGGAAGGCACGGGCAGGACCGGCGCCGGCAAGAAAAAGAAGAAGGTGGTGGTGGTGGAAGCCTTTGGACAGGCCCACATCCGCGCCACGTTCAACAACCTGATCGTGAGCCTCACCAACAACAAGGGCGAGGTGATCAGCTGGGCGAGCAGCGGCAAGCTGGGCTTCCGTGGCAGCAAGAAGAACACGCCCTATGCCGGCCAGGTGAGCGCCGAGGAGGCCGCACGCGAAGCCCACGAAATGGGGCTGCGCAAGGTGAAGGTCTTCGTGAAAGGCCCCGGCAGCGGCAGGGAGAGCGCGATCCGCGCCCTGCACAACAGCGGCATCGAAGTGACCGAGATCGTGGACGTGACCCCCATGCCGCACAACGGCTGCCGTCCGCCGAAGAAGCGCCGCGTGTAAGCACCCCCGAACAGCACAAGACCATGGCACGATACACTGGACCCAAGACCCGCGTCAACCGCAAGTTCCGCGAGCCCATCCTGGGCGCCGACAAGTGGCTGGAACGCAAACCCTACGCCCCCGGACAGCACGGCGGCGGCATGGGGCCCGGCGGCAAGCCCGGCGCCTCCAAGGCCGGCGGACGCCGACGCGGCAAGGAGAGCGAATACAGCAAGCAATTGCAGGAGAAACAGAAGGCCAAGTACACCTATGGCATCCTGGAGCGCCAGTTCCAGAAGATGTTCGACACGGCCGCGAGCAAGAAGGGCATCACCGGCGAGGTGCTGCTGCAACTGTGCGAATCGCGCCTGGACAACACGGTGTACCGCCTCGGCGTGGCCCGCACCCGCCGCGCCGCCCGCCAGCTCGTCACGCACGGCCACATCACCGTGAACCGCCAGGTGGTGAACATTCCCAGCTTCACCCTGCGCCCCGGCGACACCGTCGCCGTGCGCGAAAAGAGCCGGGTACTGGAGACCATCAGCAACAGCGTTTCCTCCGCCTCCAACCGGTTCGACTGGTTGGAATGGGACCCCGCCTCCATGACCGGCAAGATGATCACCCTGCCGGAGCGCGCCCAGATCCCGGAGAACATCCGTGAGCAGCTGATCGTCGAATTGTACTCCAAGTAAGAACCACGAAAACCGAACAAGCGAACCATGCCCATCCTCGAATTCCAGCGGCCTGACAAGGTCGTGATGATCGAAAGCGACGACCAACGCGGCATCTTCGAATTCCGCCCGTTGGAGCCCGGCTACGGCATCACCATCGGCAATGCCCTGCGCCGCATCCTGTTGAACAGCCTTGAGGGGCACGCCATCACCAGCCTTCGCATTGATGGCGTGGACCACGAGTTCAGCACCATCAAGGGCGTGATCGAGGACGTGACCGAGATCGTGCTCAACCTCAAACAGGTGCGATTCCGCCGCCAGCTGGACGACGTGAGCACCGAGAAAGTGAATTTCACCGTCAGCGGAAAGGAAGCCTTCACCGCGGGCGACATCGGCAAGCACACCACCGGGTTCCAGGTGCTGAACCCCGACCTGGTGATCGCC
>CAZFAW010000118.1:0-7470 GCA_964517015.1 uncultured Chryseobacterium sp. | reverse complement strand
CCCTGGGCATCGGTGCGGTTCACCTCGGCCGCTGGCGGTTGCGCCACGATCGGGGAAAAGCGGAGCAGGAGCAGGGCGAGGCCGATGGAACGGAGCAAGGAGGGCATGGCGGAAGGGTTCGCGAAGGTAACCCGCCGTGCAGCGCAAGCCCCGTTCCAACGACGGGCGGAGGTGTATAATTGCCGCCTTCCATGCGTGCTGCCGACATCCACTTCGATTGCCGCCATTGGCGGGGCGACATTCCCTGCACGCCGAACAAGCTGCGGGGGAAACGGTGCCCGGGGTGCGACGAGCACGATCCGGTCTCCACGCGCATCCTGATCATCAAGCTCGGTGCCCTGGGCGATGTGATCCGCAGCACTCCTCTGATCACCGGTTTCCGCGATCGCCATCCGGGCGCGCACATCACATGGATCACCCTGAGCCCGGAGATCCTGCCCAAGGGCGCTGTGGACAGGGTGCTGCGTTTCGATGCGGCAGGCATCTTCCAGGTGGGCCGTTCCAGGTTCCACATCGCCGTGAACCTCGACAAGGACGCAGAAGCCTGCATGCTGCTGGCCGATGTGCACGCGGAACGCAAGCTGGGGTTCACCTGGAAGGACGGGCACATCTGGCCCGCCACGCCGGCCGCGGAACACAAGCTCCTCACCGGCGCGTTCGACGACCTGAGCAAGGCGAACACGAAGAGCTATCCGCAGGAGATCTTCGAGATCTGCGAACTGCCCTTCCGCGGCGAACCTTATGTGTTCGAGGCCGATGGCGCATTGAAGGACCGGCATGCGGCCTTGCGCGAACGTGCCGGCGGCAAACCCATCGTGGGGCTGAACACCGGGTGCGGAAAGCGCTGGCTCACACGGCTATGGCCGGAAGAGCACTGGGTGGAACTGATCGAGCGCCTGCGTGCCCGCGGTTGCTTCCCCGTGCTGCTCGGCGGTCCCGACGAAGACGAGCTGAACCTGCGGCTCCATGCACGCACGCAGGCGTACTATCCCGGAACCTTCCCCTTGCGCGAGTTCATCGCCCTCACGGCCCATTGCGATGTGATCGTGAGCGCCGTGAGCATGATGATGCACATCGCCATCGGGTTGCGCATCCCGCTGGTGCTCTTCGTGAACATCTTCAACCGCCACGAGTTCGACCTCTACGGAAAGGGCGTGATCGTGGAACCGCCCTCCGGCTGCGATTGCTACTACGGCAACACCTGCACGCGCGCGCGGCCTTGCATGCGCGATGTGACGGTGGATCGCGTGCTCGAGGCGGTGATCGCATGGCTGCCGGCAGGCGGCGGATCCTGATCGTGGTACCCCCCATGATGACCACCGCTCCGAACAGCCCGCACCGTCCGCAACCGCGATCATCTCCGTTCGAATGAGGATCGCCTACCTGAGCACCTTCCATCCGTACCGCGGCGGCATCGCGCAGTTCAATGCGCGCCTCTGCAGGGAATGGGAGCGGAGCGGGCACGCGGTGTTCCCGTTCACGTTCACGCGCCAATATCCGGGCCTGCTCTTTCCCGGTAAGACCCAACTGGTGACGGCCGACGACCGGACCGATCCGATCCCCAGCCAGCGGGTGCTCGATACGATCGGGCCGTGGACCTGGCCCCGCACGGCGCGCCGGATCAACGAAGTGAAGCCCGATGTGCTGGTGATGAAGTACTGGATGAGCTTCTTCGGGCCCGCGCTCGGCCACGTGGCCGGTGCGGTGAAACGGAGCGGTGCGCGCGTGGTGACCATCCTGGACAACGTGTTGCCGCACGAACGGCGCTTCTTCGACACGCCGTTCACCACCTACTTCCTGCGGCGCAACAGCGGCTTCGTGGCCATGAGCGAAAAGGTGAAGGCCGACCTCTTTTCGCTGCGCCCCGATGCGCGGGTCACCGTGCTTCCGCATCCGCTGTACGACCACTTCGGCGAGCGCATGGATGCGCAACAAGCACGCGAACGCCTGGGCGTGCCTGCGGCCGCAAAAGTCTCCCTCTTCTTCGGGTTCATACGTCATTACAAGGGTCTGGACCTGTTGCTGGAGGCGATCGCCACCCTGCCCAAGGACCACTGGCTGGTGATCGCCGGAGAACCTTATGGCGACATGGGCGCGATCCAGGCCCTGATCGACCGGCCCGGCATCAGGGAGCGCGTGGTGGATCGGATCCGATACATCCCGGACCACGACGTACCGATGTACTTCAGCGCGGCCGATGTGGTGGTGCTCCCGTACCGCAGCGCCACCCAGAGCGGCATCACCGCCATCGCGCACCATTTCGAGGTGCCCGTGATCGCCACCGATGTCGGCGGTTTGAAGGAATTGGTGATGCGCGAACGCACCGGCCTGATCGTACCCGCGGCGGAACCCGCCGCGATCGCGGCATCGATCCTTTCCTTCTTCGAAAGCGGCAGGGCGGCCGACATGCGTGCGAACGTGGCGGCACTGAAGAAGGAGCTTTCCTGGGAGCGGTTCGCGGCGGACGTGCTGCGCTTCGTGGAGAACCTGCCCCCGGAACGCACACGCTGATCCTGCTGGCGAACGTTATGGAGGCACGGGCCTACCTTCGGCCCCTTCATGCGCACCGCTTCGCTGCTGCTCCTGTCCCTGGTGCCTTCGATCCCGGCTCTGGATCGAGTGGGGCCGAATACCGGAACGGTCGACGCAACGCCCGCAGCGCACGGGATCGAGGCTGCGCTGCCGCCGCATGTGTTCGATGCGGCGCTGGCCAGCCTTCAAGGTCACGGCCTGCACGCACGCATGATCGCGATCGCCGATATGACACGTCCGAGCACCGAGCGGCGCCTGTTCGTGGTGGACCTGGAACGGAACGAGGTGGTGCTGCGCACCTGGGTGGCGCACGGAAGGAATAGCGGCGATCTGCGCTGCACGAGCGTGTCGGACGGGATCGGTTCGTTGCAGACCAGTCGTGGGTTGTTCCGTGTCGGTGCGGAGATCGTGAGCCCGAAGCACGGCGCCGCCCTGATGTTGCACGGGCTGGACCCCGGGGTGAACGACCACGCGGAACGGCGCGAGATCATCGTGCACGGCGCGGATTACGTGGGGCAGGACTTCATCGTTGCGCACGGCCGTCTGGGCCGCAGCTTCGGATGTCCGGCCGTGTCGCCGGAGGTGATGCCCCGGCTGATCCACCTCCTCGCGAACGAAGGGTACCTGTACATCCATTTCGCACGGTCGTAGCGCACGGCGCATCTTCGCGCCATGCGGACCATGCACATTGTCTTCGGCGTGTCGTTGCTTGCGGCCTGCAACACCCCGCCGCCCGCCAAGCCCACGATCGCCGAGGAAGCCCGACGGGTGAACGAGGTGTTCGAAGCCCCTGAAGCGTACAGCCCCCGCACGATCGACAGCCTGGAGATCGAGCGTTTCCTCGCCTCGCATGCCGAGTTCGCGATCGATTCGGCCGACATCCGCGCGTTCTACGACCGTCGCGGCCATCAGTACGCCTGGTTCGTGCACGACACCCTCTCCAGCGCCGCGGGCGGTTTCCTCGGAGCCATCGGCGCCACCGATACCACCGTGTTGCCGCAGGAAGGCGTGCGCGACTGGCACTGGCTCATGACGGCCGTGCTCGACAGCATGCCCATGGGCGACAGCGCCCGGCTGGCCACGGAGCTGCTCCTCACCGGCCGGTTCTTCCGGCTGGCGCATGCCGAGTACGGCGGTTTCGTGCAGCGCGATCTGCGCGAACTCGACTGGTACATCCCGCGCCGCAAGAAGAACGTGGGCAGGTTGCTCGATTCGCTCGTGGCCGGCCGCAGCGACCTCTCGGCCATCGAACCGGTGCACCCCCAATACCGGAAGTTGAAACAACGGATCGAGCGGTACCACGACATGCTGGACATGGGTCCCTGGCCCGACCTGGTGCCCTGGCCGAAAGGCCGTGGCGGTGCGGGCGATACCCTGGCCAACGTGAACGACCTGCGCGAGCGGCTCTTCCTGCTCGGCGATCTGGACAGTGCCGGTTGCGATCTGCCCGTGGACAGTGCGCTCATCGATGCCCTGGCCCATTTCCAGGCCCGACATGGCATAAGTGCCTCGGGCCGGCTCGATGCGGCCACCACCGCGGCCATGAACGTTCCGCTGGAAGAACGACTGCGCACGCTGCTCGTGAACATGGAACGCCTGCGTTGGGTGCCCGATGATCAGGCGCCCGACCAGATCCTGGTGAACATTCCCGAGTTCCGCCTGCACGTGTACGAGGAAGGGCGTGAAGCCTGGACCATGAACGTGGTGGTGGGCGCCGAAGCCACGCGCACGGTGATCTTCAGCAACGCCCTGTCGAGCATCGTGTTCGCGCCCTACTGGAACATCCCGCAAAGCATCGTTCGCAGCGAGATCCTGCCTGCGGTGAAACGCAACAGCGGCTACATCGCCCGCAAGAACATGGAAGTGGTGATGGGCGATCGCGTGGTGCCCGCTTCCGGCATCACGTGGTCGAAGTACACCTCGGGCGTTCCATTCACCATTCGCCAGAAACCCGGACCTTGGAATGCGCTCGGCCAGGTCAAGTTCCTGTTCCCCAATGCGTACAGCATCTACTTCCACGATACGCCCGCGAAGGACAAGTTCAACCACGAACGCCGGGCCTTCAGCCACGGTTGCATTCGCCTGGGCGAACCGGCGAAGCTGGCCGAGTACCTGCTGCGCAACGACAGCACCTGGACCCCGCAGGCGATCGAAGAGGCGATGAAGGGGGACAAGGAAGTGGTGGTGCAGGTGGCCCCGCCGCGTCCGGTCGCCATCGTGTATTTCACCGCATGGGTCGATGATCGCGGGCGGCTGAACTTCCGCGATGACGTGTACGGTCACGATGCCACGCTGGCCCGCGAACTTTTCTCCGGCGACCCGGGTTCAGCGAAGTTGGCTGCGCGTTGAAGCTGGATCGGGCATCACCTGCCGGCCTTCGAGACCGAAGTAGCGGGCGTACGCCACGTTCACCCAATCGGTGCCTTCCGGTCGCAACTCGAGCAGGTACAGGCTCCGGGGCGGATCGTGGATCACCGGTACGTGGATCGGATCGGTCGGCGTATCGCGCGCCGCGTTGAGGATCGCATACCGCTCCCAGAGCTGTGCATCGAAGCGCGCGGCGCGTCCGCTGTACAGGTCGGACCACGCGTTCGCGCTGTTGCGCCCCAGGGTCAGGGAGAGCGCGGCCAGGATCGCGATCGCGCTCGCCGTGCCCGGACGGAGCCGATCGACCAGAGGCCGCGCACGCGCGCACCAGAGGTGCAGGTTCAGGGCCCAAAGCAGCAGGAACATGGCATGGGCCACGTTCACCGTTCGGTGCTGGCCGAGGATCCCCGTGCTCCAGTAGGCCGGGAACACGCAGAGGAAGATCACGGCGAACAACGCACCCAGCGCCCACCACGGTGCGTTCGAGCCGGTGCTGCGCACGATCCCGAGGTGCGCCGACGTTCGCGCTGCCACCGGCAGGTACAGCACCGAAAGCGCGAGCAGCGCGGGGTCCAAGGCCCACGTGAAACCGAAGCGACCCGTCTGCAGCAGGCTCATCCACACCGAATGCACCAGGCGGTGCCGCTCGGGGAAATTCGCCGCGCGCACCGCATTGCCCGGTGCGAGGACCATGAGGGCCGCTGCACCCACGAGCACGCCGATCGTGGCCCGTTCAACGGCCGTAAGATGTACACCGCGCCGTTGGCGCACCACCACGAGCACGGCATGGATGGCGAGCAGCACCACCATGTGCACTTCACTGCTTCCCACCACGAGCGCGGCCAGCACCGCGCCCACGATCGCCAGTGCACGACGCCCGTGGACGTGCCGTCCTTGCAACAGGTCGGCATGGCAGGCCAGGTGGAACAGGAGAAGGATGGTACCGAGCTGGTAGGTCACAGCGCCCGTGTACCAGTGGAACCCCTCCTGCGGATCGGGCATCGCATGCAATTGGAGCGCGGCGAAGAGCAGGGCGCCGAGGATCCGCTCCCGGATGGTGAAGGTGCGGTGGGTGAGGGCTCGTACCAGCGCGAACGCGGCGAGCACGGTAAAGGCCATCCATACCGGTGGCAACAGGCGGTACATCCAGAGGTGATCGAGCCCCAGCACCAGTGGCCCGCGCCCCACCAGGAGGTTCGAGAAGAAGCGCCCGTTCCAATGCAGGTACTCACCCAGCAGCCAGGGGCCCAGTGGCTTGGTCATGCCCTGGTAGGCGTACGACCAATCGTCGCCCATGGGGTGGTCGTACCGCGCAAGCCACGCGTTCAGGGCCAGGGTGACCAGCGCAGCGATGCCGAGGAGGGTGGGGCGGAACGCCTTCACGAAGGGTGAAGATCGCGCAGCGGGGCGAACTCAGCCGCCCACGCGTTCGACCACTCGATAGTTGTCGCGGTCGCTGCTGTACCGGTAGATGAGCGTACCGATGAAGCCCGCGAGGAACAACTGCACCCCGATGATCATGGCCGTGAGGGCCACGAAGAACAGGGCCTGGTCGGCCACGCGCGGGGCCAGCTGGTGGTTCCAGGTGTGGTAGAGCTTCTCGCCCACCAGCCATGCACTGGCGCCGGCACCGAGCACGAACATCAGGGTGCCCAGTGCGCCGAAGAAATGCATGGGCTTGCGGCCGAAGCGGTACACGAACGTGATCGTGAGCAGGTCCAGGAACCCGTTGATGAAGCGGTCCATCCCGAACTTTGTGCGCCCGTATTTGCGTTTGTGGTGCTTCACCGCTTTTTCGCCGATCAACGGGAAGCCCTCCTTCTTCGCGATCACGGGGATGTACCGGTGCATCTCGCCGTACACCTCGATGCTCTTCACCACCTCGCCGCGATAGGCCTTCAATCCGCAGTTGAAATCGTGCAGGGTGATGCCGCTCACCATGCGCGTGGCCCAGTTGAAGAGCTTGGTGGGAACGGTCTTGCTGAGCGGATCGTAGCGTTTCTTCTTCCAGCCGCTCACCAGGTCGAACCCGTCCTGCACGATCATGCGGTGCAGCTCGGGGATCTCGTCCGGATCGTCCTGCAGATCGGCATCCATGGTGATCACCACGTTGCCCTGTGCGGCGCGGAAGCCTTCGTTCAGCGCGGGGCTCTTGCCGTAGTTGCGCCCCATGCGGATCCCTTTCACCCGGGCATCGGCCTTCGAGAGGCGCAGGATCTCCTCCCACGACCCGTCCTTGCTGCCATCGTCCACCAGGATCACTTCGTAGGAAAGGCCCAGACGGGTGATCACCTCGTGCAGGCGGGCCACCAGTTCGGGGAGCGATTCCCGTTCGTTGAGCAGGGGGACGACGACGGACAGTTCCATGCGGCGCTGCGAATGTGCGGAATGTGCTGAACGTGAGGAAGGTCGATCCAGTATGGGCACCCTGTGCCGGGCGACCGCTCGGGCGCGCTACTTTCGCCGCCGGGGGCAAGTCACTTGCGACCAGCTCCCGCTGAATCCCCCAGGTCCGGAAGGAAGCAAGGGTAGGCGGTCGATGCGGTGCGACAGGTGTAGCTTGCCCCTCTT